>NZ_JBEPYQ010000035.1:0-62485 GCF_041641335.1 Cohnella sp.
ATGAACTGCGGAATGAACTCCATCGGACCGGGCCGGTACAGCGCGACCGCGGAGACGATGTCCTCGAACGAGGACGGCTTCATCTCCTTGAGCACGCGGCGCATTCCCGTGGACTCGAGCTGGAAGATGCCCGTCGTCTCCCCGCGGCCCATCAGCTCGTAGGTCGCCGGATCGTCGTAAGGCACGTCCTGCCAGCGCAGCTCCCGTCCGGTCTGCTCGCGGATCGACGCGAGCGACCTCTCGATGATCGACAGCGTCCGCAGCCCGAGGAAGTCCATCTTCAGCAAGCCGACCGCTTCGAGGTGCTCCATCGAATACTGCGTCAGCGGCACGCCTCCCGTGCCCTCCTGCAGCGGCACGTAGTCCGTCAGCGGGTCGGAGGAGATGACGACGCCGGCCGCGTGCGTGGAAGCGTGACGGGGCATTCCCTCCACCCTGCGAGCCATCGCGATCAAGCGGCTCGCTTCGCCGGCTCCTTCCGCCAGCGCCTTGAACTCCGGGCTCTCGCGCATCGCCCGCTCGATCGACATTCCCGGCATGCCGGGAATAAGCTTCGCCGCCTTGTCGACGTCCCCATACGGCAAGTTCATGACGCGGCCGACGTCCCGGACCGCCGCCCGCGCCGCCAGCGTTCCGAACGTGATGATCTGCGCGACGTGCTCCGCCCCATACTTCTCGACGACGTAGCGGATGACCTCGTCTCTTCGCTCGTCGCTGAAGTCGATGTCGATGTCGGGCATCGTCACGCGCTCCGGGTTCAGAAACCGCTCGAACAGCAGCTTGTGCTTCAGCGGGTCGACGTCGGTAATGTTCAGGGCGTACGCGACGAGGCTGCCCGCCGCCGAACCGCGCCCCGGCCCGGTGACGATGCCGTTCTCGTGCGCGAACCGGATGAAGTCCCATACGACCAGGAAGTAATCGTCGAACCCCATCTCCCCGATAACGCGCAGCTCGTAGCCGAGCCTCTCCGCCGCCGCGGCGCGGAAAGCCGCGTCCGCCCATTCGGACGTCCCCTCGTAACGCGCCCGCAGGCCGCGATCGCACAGCTCGGCCAAATACCGCCCGGCCGTCCTGCCTTCCGGCAGCGGAGAGAACTCCGGCAAAATATGCCGCCCGAACTCCAGCTCCAGCGTGCAGCTCTCGGCGATTCTGACCGTATTCGCGACCGCTTCCGGCACGTGACGGAACAGCGCCGCCATCTCTTCGCCGCTTTTCATGTACAGCTGGCTCGTGCCGATCTGGAACCTGTCGGGATCGTCCATCGTCTTGCCTGTGCCGATGCACAGCAACACGTCCTGCAAGGAATGATCCTCTTCGCAAATATAGTGCGAGTCGTTGGTCGCGACGAGCGGAATGCCCAACTCCTCCGACAGCCGGATGACCCCCGCGGTAATCTTCTTCTGCTCGAGAATGCCGTGGTCCTGGATCTCCAGGTAATAGTTTTCCCCGAACAACGCGCGGTAGCGCAGCGCCAGCTCCTTCGCCGCGACGTAGTCGTCCGCCTCCAGCCGCTTGGACAGCTCGCTGCTCATGCAGCCGCTCAGGCAGATAATGCCCTCGGCATGGGTCGACAGCGCTTCGAAATCGATGCGCGGCCGATAATAAAATCCTTCCAGATGGCCGATCGTCGTCAGCTTCATCAGGTTGCGGTAGCCCGTCTCGTTCTTCGCCAGCAGCGTCAGATGATAGGTCGGCTGCTCCTTGCGCGATTGCTTGTCGTGCCTGGACCCGGCCGTGATGTAAGCCTCCATGCCGATGATCGGCTTGATGCCGCGCTCCAGGCACGCCTTATAGAAAGGAACGGCGCCGTACATTACGCCATGGTCCGTCAAAGCCAGCGAGGTCATGCCGAGCTCCGCCGCCTTGACCGCCATCTCCTTGATCCGGGCGGCGCCGTCCAGCAGGCTGTACTCGCTGTGAACGTGAAGGTGGACGAAATCGCACATGTTGATCCCCCTCTTTTATCCGAAGTCGGTTCTCTCCCAAACACACGTTCGAACCTTCACGATTATTATTGTATCATAAGCGGCCGGGCCAGTCCCATAGATATGATAGAGAAGAATCAACCGCGAATCGCCGCGGGCGGACGCGCATAGGGGGATGGACATGGACGAGTTTTTCACGAAAGCGGCTTTCAGCTTCTTCATCGCGTTCGGGGTCGTGCTCGGAGGGGCGCTGCTGGCGGGAATGGGGTCGGTATTCCTGTTCACTCCGCCCAAGGAAAAGATGCTGCAGGTAGCCAGCAATCTGAAAATATGGGCGCTCGTCGCCGCCGTGGGCGGCACGATCGATCCGATCCGGGTCATCGAGTCCCACGTGCTGGTCGGCTACCTCTCCCCCGCCATGCAGCAGATCGGGTACATCCTGTTCGCTTTCCTCGGCGCGCACATGGGCGTCGAGCTCATTCAATGGCTGCACAACAACGGGGGGTGACGAGCGACCATGAGGGTCCCCTCGTTCGACCGGTTCCAGAAGTTCATGCAGGTTACGGCGTTCTTCGTGTGCGGCATGATCGTGGGCAGCGCCGTCTACAGCGCCCTCAAGAGCAATATCGTCGACGAGATCATTCTGCAAAACTACGAGCTCAAAGACCAGGTGGACTCTTTGCGAAAAGATTTGGAGATGGCCCATCAGGTGCGAAAGGAAAACGTCATACGCAGCATCGTGACGATCTTCGTTCACGAGCCGGGCGATGCGGAAGCGATCGACATTTTGACGGAAAAGGAGCTTAAGAAGCGGCTGAAGGAGGATCTGGACATCTTCATCGGCCGGAGCATCTACATGATCAACACCGACTCCACCTTCGCCAGGAAGCTGCTCAACACGAAGGTGTACGACCAGATCGAAGGCCAGGATTACGACGTGACGATCCGCACGATGCTCGTCGTCGACGGCGTGCTCCAGGTGTGGGTCGAAGCGAAGAAACATTTGATCGGAAAATAGCCGCTCCCCGTCCGGTCGTATCGGAAGCTGCGCCTATTTTATGGTACAATACATGGATAAACGGCTTACGCTGTCCGCGGGGCCGGCGGGGTGACGTTTACGCGGGTGATTCCGACTCGCTTACTCATGCCCGCATCGCAACGTTCAAAAGGAGCTGCTTCTTCGACATGGTCAACGTGCTTCAATGGTTATTCGGAATACTGGTCGTCGTTACGGTCCTGTTCTCCGCGCTGTACAGCGTCCGTTCCCGCCGCACGCGCGACGGGCGCCTTCGCGGCCTGTACGCTTCGCGAATGAACATCAGCATGGGGCTGATGCTGATCTTCATCGCCATCATTCAGATGTTCATGTTCCCCGGCTCTTCCGTAAGAGTCGTGGTCGGCGCCGTCTTCCTCCTGCTCGGCCTGTTCAATCTGTTCGCGGGCCTGCGCAACCATTCCCACTTCTCCCGGCTGATGCGCCAGTAAACCTGCGGATCAAGAAGGATCGATCGTCTGGGCGGTCAGCATCGCTTTGGCGACGACCTCTCCGTCCAGCATCGCCTCTACCTCCACCTTCACGTACCTTCTGCTCGCCTCGATGATCCGGGGAACGATCGAGATGCTCGCGTCCACCGGCACGGTGCGCAGGAAGTACGTCGTCATATTATCCAACACGTGTTCCCTTCTTCTCAGCTCCTCGACGGCCCGGCTGGCCGCCTGCTGCATGAGCGACGTCAGCACGCCTTCGGAGATCGTGCCGATCGGCCCCGACATTTGCGGCGTGGCCAGTCCCGTATACTGGAGCCTGTTCTCCGCGTCCCGCTGCTCCGCGAAGCCTCCCCACATGAGCGCGTCGAACGTCTCGCCCAGATGGGCCGGGCGGTTCGCGAACTGCATCGCGCGCAGCACCTCGCCCCGATTAATCGCGCCGACCAGCTTCCTCTGCCGATCCACGACGGGCAGCAGTTCAATGCCTTCCGACACCATCCGATGGGCGGCGGACGCGACCGGCGTGTTCAGCGTAACCGTCATCGGCCGTCTCGTCATCAGCTTGTCTAGCGTCTGGTTCGTCGGAGAGCCGGAGACGTCTTTGAACGTAATCATGCCGACGACGCGGTTCCACTCGTCCGTGACGGGAAAACGGCTGCTTCCCGTCTGCTCGCTCAGCTTCACGAAGTCGGCGACGGTGGAAGACATCTTCAGCGCCCCGCTCCGGGCCGAGGGCTCCATCAAGTCGGCGATGATCATGATTTTGCGCTTGATAAGCTGGTCGTACATCGCCCGGTTGATCATCGAGGCGACGGTAAACGTGTCGTGCCGGCAAGTGAGAATCGGCAGCTTCCTCTCGTTGGCCAGCTTCCTCACTTCCTCGCTCGTCCCGAACCCCCCCGTCACGAGAACGCCCGCTCCCTGCTGGAGCGCGATCCGATGCGCGTTCTCCCGGTTGCCGACGATCAGCAGGCTGCCCGCGTCGATATAGCCGGCCATCTCCCCGATCTCCATCGCGCCGATGACGAACTTGTGCAGCGTCTTGTCCAAGCCCGCCTCTCCGCCGAGCAGACTGCCCTGCACGATCTCCAGCACTTCGGCGAACGTGAGCTGCTCGGGGTTCCCGCGCCTCTTCTTGTCCACTCGGACGGTGCCGATCCGCTCCTTCGTGCTGACGAGCCCGAGCTGCTCGGCTTCCTTCAGCGCCCGGTAGGCCGTTCCTTCGGATACTTCCTTGTCTCTGGCCATCTGGCGCACCGGTATTTTCGTTCCGATCGGCAGATCGCGAATGTATTGCAGAAGCAGCTCGTGCTTCGTCGGCTCGTTCGGATGATTGTCGTTTCTGGACATTCCCCCGGCTCCTTCCGATCCAATGTTAACCGCATATAAAATCTGAGCAGAGATCGCTTCCATCGCTTGCCAACGAACGGCAAAGTAGTACAATAGGCATATCGACATAGATCGACCAGAATCGACGTTATTCGACAGTCTTAAGGAGGATTTCTGCCGGTATGCTGCTCACCTACCTACAGCTCGTCATCGGCCTGTCCATCCCTCAGGCTCTCGTTCGCATTTGGCTCGTCTTCGCGGCGGCCGGCCTCGGGCCGAGCCGCCATGCCCGCAAGCTCGTCCTGTTCGCCGTCGCGAGCTCGATCCTCGGCGATCTCGACTACTGGTTCACGCCCTGACTTCGACCTGCGTCGCGCTTGCCGTTCTGTACGCCGTCTTCAGGAAGCTCGGCGCCAGAAGCGTGCTGCTGCTTTTCGTCACCTATACCGCCGTCAGCTTCCTGACGGACATCGTCGGAGGAGCGCTGGTCCAGGTTCTGCACGGGATGACCGACCGCAAGGACGTCATCGCCCGTTACCCGGCCGTTCTTCATTCGGTATACGTTCCGCTCGGAGTCGCTCTCGGTCTGTTCGCGTTCTACTTGGAGAAGCGCAGCTTCCCCTTCCTTCATCGATTATACCAGTATTTGCTGGATATCCAACAATCCCGAATGAAGGAAGTGCTGCTGCTGACGATCGTGCAGCTCTTCGTGCTCGGCCTGCTGTTCTCCATCGGCATGGAGAAGGGCAAACGCGGCTTCTCCGAAGCCCCGTACAACTGGACCGTCTATGCGCTCGTGCTGCTGACCTTCTGCTCGATCTTCTACATGCTGCGCCTGTTCGTCCGCATCCGGGAGGAAGCGATCGTGCAAACCCGCGACGTCTACGCGGAGGAGATCGGGCAGATGTTCACCGTCATTCGCGGCCATCGGCACGATTTCCTGAACCATATGCAGGTGATGTCGTCCATGCTGCAGATGAACAAAATCCGACAGCTCAAAAGCTACATGGACGAGTTGGCCAAAGAAGCCCACGCCGTCGCCCCGGTGTTCGATCATTCCTCCCCGGCGCTGGCCGCGTTCGTCATCGGCAAGACCGGGCAGGCGAAGGCGAGGGATATCCCGTTCGCTTGCGATATTCCGGCCCGTCTGGAGATCGAAGCTTTCGTCAAAATGATCGACCTCGTGAAAATTATGGGCAACCTCGTCGACAACGCGTTCGAGGAAAGCGAACGGCTTCCTTCGGGCAGCCGGGACGTTCGCCTGACGATCGGCAGCGAAGGCGACGCGCTCGCGCTGGAGGTCAGCAACCGGGGACGAGCTTTGACCGACGAGGAGCTGCGCATGATGACGATGCCCGGTTATACGACGAAGAAGAGCGGCCATTCCGGCCTTGGGCTGGCCATCGTGCAGGAACGGGTTCAATTCTACCAGGGCGCGTTAAGCATCCGCTACTGCCCGGAGAACGAAACGACGACCATTCGAGTCGGGCTGCCCCGAAAAAAATGAAGAAGCTGTCTCATCAAGCGAACACCCCCGCTTGTGAGACAGCCCCACCCTCTTAACCTCGTTACGCCAGAATAGAAAAGACGAGATACAGCAGCAGCAAGTAAGCGGCCAGCGAATAAACGATGTACAGGAATCTGCGCTCCCGTCCTACTTCGTGCGCATGCTCCGCTTGACCGACGAGCAGCACGAGATTGACTAGCAGCAAGAAGGCGCCGACCAACGTCGACAACTGCAGGGAAACGAACGCCAGCAGCCCGGAGACGAGCCAGCCCGCCCCGAACGCCAATTGCGTGCCGCCCAGATCGGCGACGGCTTCCCGCCAATCGCGCTTGCGGGCGCCCTGCCAGTTGCCGACCAGCGTAAGCGAACCGATCAACAGCGCGATGGAGAACAGCCCGAGCAGCAGAAATTTGCCGGGCGAGGCAATGCCGAGCACCCCGGTTATGAACAAGCTGCCAAACGCTTGGAAAAGGCCCAGCTTGGCTTTGACCGCTTCCAGGAACAGCCAGTTCCAGAGCACGAACCCGATGACGCCCGCAGCGGCGCCTATCGCCCCGTAGATCCATTCCGTCTGCGGCTTCAGCTTCTGCGCCGCGGACGGATTTCGGAGCAGCGCCAGCAGCTTCTGCCCATCCACCGCCGCAAGCGGGGACGCGGGACCGGCGGCAGCTGCAGGAGTCGGACTCGCCGCGGCGGCCGTCTGGCTCTCCGCCTCTTCGTTCGCTTCTTTCTTATGCAGATCGGGCTGATTCGAATGCGTGTCGGACATGTCGAATTTTCCTCCTCGGAACAACTTAGGAATATTTTACCTCCCCTTGTTGTTCGACGAAAACTCCGAAAATCCTCTTACTCCACGTCGATGCGGATTTTTTCCGTGCGAATCCCGTAATCCACTTCTTTCGTGCCGGGCGCGTCCGGCGCTCCTTCGTAAAGCTCGAACCCGG
The DNA here is from genome assembly GCF_041641335.1 of Cohnella sp. NCBI lineage: Bacteria > Bacillati > Bacillota > Bacilli > Caryophanales > Paenibacillaceae > Cohnella > Cohnella sp. The sequence goes on from NZ_JBEPYQ010000035.1 coordinate 7,194, forward strand.
CGCTCGCGGCAATCTCGTAACGGCCTTCCGGGAACCCTTCCCCCGACAGAAACTGCTTCATGAAATCTTTGTCGGGGTCCTGATCTCCGTAACCGCCCGCCTTGGAATACGCTTCTTCGAACCACTCTCCCTGCTTAAGCGTCGTCCGGATCAAGGGCATCGGCATCGGGTAAGCGATTTCGATGCCGCGGGTCGTCTCCCGGATCGGGAAAGAAATCGGAGAAAAGGCATGGCCGATCGTCACTTCGGGCAGCGGACCGTCGTATTTCAATCGCGCCTTGAGCTTCACGGGCTCGCCCTTCCGGTAACGCGCCTTCTCCGTCTCCAACTGAAGCACGAAATCCCCTTCCCTCGCTTCCGCCAGCAGCGTCCCCTCCGCTAAGGGAGCTTCGGGCGGGGCGCTCTCTCCGCCTTCTCGCGAACCGCAGCCGCCGATCAGCAGCGCAACCGCCCCTACTATCGCGATGATTTTCTTCATTCCGGCAAATCCCCCTTCGAATTCCTGTTTTTCCTTCTAACGAGGCCGAGGGCGAATTTGTTTCAGCGAATGGTTGCATAGGGCAATAAGCCCGCCCCGAGCGCCTCTTAAGGCTCCCGGAGACGGGCCGCTTGCCGATCCGATGCCGAATTACCAGGTCACGTATCCCGGAGAGCCCGGAGTCGGATTGTTGATCTGATCGATAACCGGAATCGTATAGGCGATCACGATCAGGATGACGGTCAGCGCGATCCACAGCTTCCAGTTTTCCAGGAAGCGAGGAGTCGGCTCGGAAGCGTCGGACACTTCGCCGATCGGATACTCGGTCTCCCCTTTGGGGGCGCGCATCAAGGCGATAAGGTTGTATATGATGAGCAGCACGCCAGCGAACAGGATGATGCCTCCGATAGCCATCGCCACGTGGTAAGGGATCCACATGATGGCGTCCGGATGATCGTCGTACGTGCTGTACGCGGTACGTCTCGGCGAGCCGAGAAGCCCTACGGTGTGCATCGAACCCGACATGAAGAACATGCCGACGCACCAGATGATCGTCTGGATCATGCCCAGCTTGTTCAGGCGCGGCGTAAGCACGCGTCCCGTCACGACCGGGATGAGCCAGTAGACGATGCCGAAGAACGTAAGCGCGACGCTCGTCGCCACGGTCAGATGGAAGTGTCCGGTTACCCACAGCGTGTTATGGACGACGGCGTTCATCTGGTTGCTCGCGTTGATCAAACCGCCCGCTCCGGCCGGAATGAAGATCAGCATGCCCATGAACGGCGCGAAGAAGCGAACGTCTTTCCAAGGCAGCACCTTCACCCAGCCGAACAGCCCTTTCGTGCCTTTGGAGCGTCCGTTCAGCTCGAACGTGGCGAACAGCGAGAACGCGGTCATAAGCGACGGAATGACAACCATGAACGTCAGCACGACCTGGAGATATTTCCAGAAGTGGCTGATCCCCGGTTCCATGAGCTGATGGTGGAAGCCGACCGGAATCGAGAACAGCAGGAACAGCACGAACGACATCCGGGCCAGCGCGTCGCTGAATATTTTCCCGCCGATGATCTTCGGAATGATGACGTACCAGCACATGTAGGCCGGCAGCAGCCAGAAGTAGACGAGCGGATGGCCGAAGAACCAGAACAGCGTTCTGCTCAGCACGACGTTGACCGTCTCCACCCATCCGAACGACCACGGAATGAGCTGCACGACGACTTCGATCGCCACGCCGATCGTCGCAATCTGCCAGAGCAGCATCGTAATGACGGACATGAACGCGAACAGAGGAGACAGCTTGCCTTTGTTCGTTTTTCTCCATTGGACGTACTGGTAGAAAATTCCGAATCCGCTCAGCCAGCTGCCGATGACGACGAGCGCGAGCGCAACGTAGAACCACGGAGAAGCTTTCATCGGCGCATAGAACGTATACAGTACGCTCGCTTTGCCGAGCAGAATGACGACGACGCCGATCAGCGTGCCGATGGACATAAGCCAGTAGCCGATCCAGCCGAGCTTCTTCGTCAGCGGCAATAGCCGTCCGCCAAGCGTCTGCGAGACGCCGGAATATAGGAATCCTACGATAAAATAGGTCGTGAAAATAAGCGCCATCAGCACCCCGTGAGCCGTCAGCAGCTCGTAATAACCGATGTTGGCCGGCAAGGAGATCGTGCCGCCCTTCACCATCCCTTGCAGCATGCCCGCAATGCCGCCGAGCAGCAGCGCCGCGAACGCGAACAAGACGTGGGCGATGACCAACTGCCCGTCCTTGCGGTCGAATGTCGATAGTTTGGAATCAGTCATGGGACGCGTCCTCCTATTTCACCACGAGGGTGGTTTTCATCATTTCGTGGGCGATCCCGCAATACTCGTTGCAGAGAATCAAGTACTCGCCGGGCTTGTCGAACGTATGGGACACGTGGCTGACTTCTCCGGGCGTCACCATGACGTTGACGTTCGTTCCCGGAATCTCGAAGCCGTGGACGACGTCGGACGACGTAATTTCGAAGTGGACCGTCGCTCCGGTGGGAACCTCCATCGGAATCGGGTCATAGCCGAAGGCGTAGGCGACCATTACCGCCTTGTACACGTTGTCCCCGATCTTCGTGATCTGAGGCTTGTCGAACGGCGGCGTCTCGCTTACCTTCGTCGGATCAATGCGGTGAATATGCTCGTTGGGCGGGGCGATGCCCCTTCCGAACGTCATAATTCCCAGCACGAGCAGAAATACGACCAGCATGGACACGCCCGCGGTCAACCATATTTTCTCGAGTCGATGCATATGCATATTGATTTCTTCCCCCTTCTAGTCGCGTGCGACGAACAGAATGAATACCCCGATCCAGGTAATGGCCAAGAACGCCCCAAGGATCATGACGGAGGCGAAAGCTCCTTTGAGCGATTGCTCTTTCTTCTCCGGCTCCGAATGGCCTTCATGCGGCTTCGACACCGATCGATCATCGCGCATTCCGATTCCTCCTGATTTCAAGTTGTCTTCATTGTAAGGACTTCCGGCCTAGCGGACTGTGATAATTGTCACTGGAAAGCCGACTATTGTGGACGATTTGTTACACCGTTTTCACGCATTGAAAAAGGACCGGTCCGCAAGCGATCAGCGTCTATCCGACGGATTGCTTAGGATCGGTCCTTCGAAAGGCATTATTGCACGATCAGCTTGCTGATCATATCGTCATGGCCTTTGCCGCAGAAGATCGAACACACTATCTTGAATTCGCCCGTCTTGTCGGCGACGAATTTCACTGTGGCGTTGCCCTTGACTTCTTTGTCGTAACCTTCGATTTTCAAAGCGTGATTGCCTTGGCTGTTCTTCAGCGTGATGCTGACTTCGTCGCCTTGCTTCACGGTGATTTCGCCCGGATCGAACTTGAAGTTCGTGGCGTCGATCGTGATCGCCTTCGCCTCGCCGCCGGATGTTCCGGCTTGCGCAGCGGCCGGGGACGAACTCGATTCCTTCTTGTCTCCTCCGCCGCAGCCGGATGCGACCAACATCGCAGCCAACAGCAATGCGCTTAAAGATACCCATTTTTTCATTGTTTATTGCTCCCTTCGACGGTATCGTCTCGTTTACAAGCTCATCATAATACCAGAAGGGAGGGGGCGAATGTGATTTGTATCACAGCGTAACAATATTGACACAACCTGCCATTAGAGCCTTCTGTAACCTTGGGGCAGGTTTCCCCGAGCTTAATTAGCTCGACAACCGCTTGCGAACGACCTTTGACATTCAGCTTCTGCATAACATTCGTAGTGTGTTTTGAAACACACATGGTCAGCGAACCTCCCCGCTCGAGACCTTACTACCTCCATCATCTTTAAAATATCGCTTCACAACCTCATAAGCCAGCTTAGGGCGGCGATATTTGTCGACGATACCTTTGCTGTTCTGCGTTCCGGCGCGGTTGAGCAGCCATCCGGTTCCCTCCGTTACGCGGCAATCGGCGAACTGCCAGATGAGCATCCCCGACAAGTAGGGACGGGCGGTGTATGCAGCCAGATTCGCCTCAATGATATCGGCCTGCCGTTCTTCAGTTCCGCGAACCCGGTTCGGATCTCGCAAGCCGTAATACCCGTCGCCTCCGAACTCGCTCATCATCATCGGCTTCCCTGCTCCGCCCGCTGCATCGGCCCAGCCACGCGCCAGATCGCATAACTCCCCGGGATCTTCGTCGGTGTACCAGCCCGGATATAGATTAAAAGAGACGATATCCGCAAGATCGAAACAGATTTCGTTCGCGCGATGATGCGAAGCAAAAGTAAGCGGCCGGCTGTCGTCCAGTGCGCGGATTTGCCCAAGCTGCCGTACGTAGTGAACTCGCCCTTCCTCGCAATCGCTCGCGCACTCGTTCAAGATCCCCCAGACGATAATCGACGGATGATTGATATGCTGTTCCACCATCTCGCGGTTCACTTGCTCGCACTGCCAGACGAAGTTCGGGTTGCGCATCTGCTCAAGACTAAGTCCCCTAGCGTGGTTTTCCTCCCATACGAACAACCCCTTCTCGTCGCAAAGATCGAGAAACCGTTCGTCGTTTGGGTAGTGACTGGTACGTACCATATTCGCACCCATATCGAGCATCAGGTCGATGTCTTGCAGCATCAGCGCAGGGGTCAGCGCGGCTCCCGCCATCGGATGATCCTCATGCCGGTTAAAGCCCTGAAGCACGATGTCTTGCCCGTTCAGTTGAATCCGCTCGCCGTTCGTCGTAACGGAGCGGAATCCGATTCGCTCTATAAGATCGTCCGATGGCTCTTTAGCCCCGTCGACATACAGGTTAACCGCCAACTCGTATAGTCGGGGCTGCTCCGGCGACCATTCCAACGCTCCAGGAAACTCGTATTCTCCGCCGACGGTCAACGATTGTCCCGGCTCGATTCGAACCGTCTCCCATTCGATCTCGGGCCCGACAATCGAAGCCTTAAGCCTAACATCATGCGCCCTTTCAATCGAAGGATTCGTGACCTTTACCTCCAGCTTGCCTCGCCATGCTCCAATCCCCCCGTAAGGCTTAAAAGCAATCCGCTCGACGAACGGCCCGTTCAGTTCCTCGATGACGACCGGCCGGATCATCCCTCCGTAGGTGTAATAATCATTGGGCACATGCAGAGCAGACGATTCCCCGAACGAATTGTCCACCCTTACGACAAGCTCGTGCCCCCCTGCTTCCACGGAAGGCACGACGACGCTAAACGCCGTGTATGCATTGTAGTGGCGGGCGATTTCACGCCCATCCCAGTATACGCGACCGGTGTGGCTGACTCCCTTGAAAGTCAATCGCACCGCTCCCGACTGGGACGTGCGAACCCATCTGCGGTATACCCCCTCTCCCCTGTAGTTCGCCAACTTCGGATGCGACTCCCAACACCCGGGCACGATAAGCCGATAGTCATAGTCCAATCTCGATAGATCGCCGATCTCTCTGTCAGCGACCGCGAACTCCCATAGACCGTCGAGCACTTCGCTAACGCGGACGCGGTGCGTGCGAAACATTCTCTCCATCCCGTTGCCACCTTCCTATTTGCCGTCTATTTCTCCCCATATTGCTCCCTGTATTGCGTCGGCGTCATGCCGGTCTCACCTTTAAACAGCTTGTTGAAATACGAATGCTGGTAGCCTACGCTTTCCGCCACTTCGTTTATCCTAAGCGTCGTAGAAGTCAACAATTCTTTTGCCTTAGCCATTCGCAGGTTCAGAATGTGCTCCACATAGTTGACCCCGAGTACCTGCTTGAACGACCGGCTAAGCGTATACGGGCTCGTATGAAGCGCATCCGCGCAAGCTTCCAGCGGCAAATCTTCCTCGAACCGCTCGCCGATCCATTCCACCGCGCGTTCGACCAACCGACGAGCCCCGATGTTCTGCACCTTGCCGAACTCTTCGAGATACGGCTGAACGATACGCAGCCAAAGCCTGCTCCTGATCGCGCGCGAATCGGGCAATACGAACATTTCCTCGAATACGTTGCCTTCCAAGAATAGCGGGTGCTGCGTAAATCCGAGCTCGATCAGCATGCCTCTCACACTCCCGAGCAATTGCAAACAGGTTTGGCGGAAGACAGACTCCCTGTCGCTCATTCGTTCCGCTTCGTCCATGAACTCGCCGAATTTCTCTTTCGACTCGTCGGGCAACCCGAGCCGCATGACATGAAGCAGCTCCTTCTCCTGATCCGCAGGATATCCGGGAGACGCTAGCGAGGATACGCGTTCGAATTCTTCCAGGTCGATGACTTGATGAACTTCCTGCAAGTCCCGATAGCTAACCGCTTTGCGAGCTTGCTCCAGAAGCTCCGGAACGGATCCAATCCGGTCCGTCCAACTGCAGACGATGATCGTCACGTGGATATTCAGCATGTTACCAAGAACACCGATCAAGGCCCCGGAAAATTCAAGCAGCCTGTTTCTCGCCGCTTCCGGATCTATCGTTCGTTCCACCGAATGGAGCATCCCTACGGACAAGTTCTGGAAATTAATCGGATCCATGTGCAAGCCATGCTGCTCCGCCAGCTCGCCGGAAATATTGGCCGCAGCGAAGGATACGAGCTGCCGATCGTTCTCCCGGAATCTGGCCTGCGTCCCGGACAAGCCGGACAATTGGATGAGCAGCATGGAGAATCTGCTATCCCGCGCGTTCCAGCCAAGATGCTCCATGCGCTCTAGCAGATCTGCCTCGCTCAGCGCGTAGAGATGACCTTGTACAAGCTGAAGCAGGAATCCTTCCCGCAGCGAAGGCTCAGCTTGGTTCAGCCTATCTTTGAGCGTCCGGCTCTCTCGGCCCAGCCGCGACCATTGATGCTCGAGGTAATCGATCTCGTGCAGCGGACTCGCGATTCCTTCGCTTTCTCCTTCGTTTCCGTGCTCGCGGTCCCCAAACAGACTGACTAACCGTCCGATCGGACGATATAGTCGTTTCGTCGCCAGCCAGGATAGTACCAGCCCAGCCAGCAATCCGACGAGTCCGACCGCAGCAAGCAGGCGAGTGGTCATGAGCATCGGCTTCATCAGCTCGGAGACGGGACTCGCTGTCACGTATATCCATTCCGCTTGCGTCACTTTACTGAAAGAGACTTGATACTTCTCCCCCTTCCATTTATACGAGAAGAAGGGGGTACTCCCCTCCCGCTGCAACACGACTTGCCGAAGCTCTTCGGATAGTTCAGACGACCATTCGTCCGGCTTCGCTATCCATTCTCCGTTCTTCTGCATCAGGAACGAGGCCCTGCGATCGCCGGTTTGCACGTAACCGACAGCGTGCTCGATTTCGGGTCGGCTCAAGTTCAACACGAATGCCCCGAATGGCTTCTCAGCGTACCAAGGCAATTTGAACGTCATCGATACCGGCGAGGTCGCTCCTTTGTCGTTCAACGGCAGATCGTAGGACAAGAACAATCCTTCGTGCTGATCAAGCAGCCGCTCATAGGCTGCCAAACGGTCGCCTGACAACTTCTCAATCCCGCTTGCGGACACAAGCGATTGCTGACGCCCCAAGAACAAATGCGCCTCCTCGACGTACAGGTTAGACCCGCCGACGACTAGCAGCGCATTCATGAGCTCATGCGACTTATCGATATTATCGATAAACGAGAACTGATCAAGATAGATTCCGAACAGCGGGTTCGTCGACCAACGGTTCATGACCATAGCGATTTGGTCGAATTGCTTATTTAGCAGCTCCGATACTTGTTCCGTGCGAAGTTGATGGGATCTGAACGCTTCCTGCTCGGCATTGCGAACGCCGATCCAGTAGTTGCTGACCGCGATGAATAGCGAAGGAATGCTCGCGATCATCAATAGAAGAGCCAAGCTCTTGCGAAAATAACTCCCTTTTCCTTGACTGACTTGCTTCCGCCGATTCTCTAGCCATCTTCGCAACTATGCCACCCCCGGATCGCCGTTATTCATAACAAGGACGCTCGCGCCCCGGCTTGCCGGCCGTGCGGGAACGTCCCTGCTTTTGCTTATTATTTCGCGTTAGCGCGAGCTTGATAAGCTGCGTCGAATTCTTCCAGTATCTTCAAGTAGGTCTTGTCGGCCTTCAATTGCTCCACAAACTTATCCCAATCCTCAAGCTTTTTGTCGCCCATGATGACCTTCGTTTTCATATCTTGAATTTTCTTGCTATAATCGCTGCCCGAAGTCGTCGCCGTTTCCGATATGAGGCCGTTCGTCGGACTCGTCACGCTCACCTCGGCCGCCTCATCGATCAACTTCCGCTCCTTCGCTAGCTTATCGGCGGGCAATCCGGTACCGAGATTGGCGTATTTATCGAATTTCATAAAAATATTTTGCATGAATTGAAAGCTCGGATCGTTCTTGGCCTTCTCCGTAAGCTCGTAGCTGTTGTCCTTCAGATTGTGTTCTACGCCGGGACGGCCGTAGCTGGCTAATTCGTGCCCTTCGTCGGAAGCTCCGTAATCGAGGAATGCAAGCAGCTTCTTTACTTTATCTTCGGGTACGTTGCGCGGAATAACGAACATGCCGAAATGCCCGTTACCCTTGGAAGCGAATTTGCCGTTCGGGCCTTCCAAATAGGAAACCCATTCCAGATCAGCTTGCGCTTGCCCCGATTTCTTCAGCTCCTGCAGCATGCCCGGGATTTGGTTAGGCTTGTCCGGGAATATTCCCGCTTTGCCCGAGAAGATCAGGTCCTTCGCTTGATCATGCTTCAGCAATGCGAAATCCTGCGGGATCAGCTTGTCCGCGTAAGCATTGCGCAGCCATTCCAGCGCCTGCCGTTCGCTCGGTTCGAAGGTGACGTCTGCGAGCTTGCCGTCTACAACCTTGTATTTGCCGGCGGTTCCGTTAAACGCATCCTCGATGAACCCTAATTGACCCATGTTATCCTGGTTAACGTAGCCCGAAAGCCCGACCGTATTTTCCTTGCCATCGGGTGCATTGTCCTTGAACGCTTTCATAACCGCGTACAATTCGTCCATCGTTCGCGGCATTGAGAGTCCGAGCTTTTCCAGCCAATCGGTGCGAATGAGCGGCTGCGCATTGCCTTCCGTCGGACGCACGCGCGGCACTCCGTATAGTCTACCTTCGATTAAATTGTTTGTAAACGTAACGTCAGGAAACTTCATCAGGTTCGGATAGTCCTTAATCAGCTCTGTTAAGTCCCAGAACGCGCCTTGCTTGGCCATCGAGCGAAACGCCGCGTTCGCCGTGTCGGTTACGAGCGTGAGATCGGGCAGCTTGCCCGAAGCGAGCGTGACGTTGACTTTCTCGTTGAAGTTATTCGGAGTCACCCATGTAATGTTCAGCTTCGTATTCGTCCGCTTCTCAACTTCCTTCAAAATTTCGTTGCCCGCAGCCGGAGGTTCCTTCTGATAAAAAATCGAAAGAATGCTAATTTCCGTAGCCGGCTGCTCCGATTGAGCGGATGCCGAAGCTTGAGCGGTCGAGCTCGGTTCGGGCGTACCCGTCCCCTCGCTCGTCTTGTTCTCGTTCCCGCCGCATGCGCTGAGCAGTGCCGTTGACGCCAACATAGCCGCGAGCAGCCCCATTCCCTTTTTCTTCATGCTCATTTCTTTGCTGCCTCCCTTAACTATAATTATATATTGTCATCATTCCTTCACGGAGCCAACCATGGCACCTTTTGCAAAATGCTTTTGAAGGAACGGATAGACCAGTAGAATAGGTACCGTCGACACGATGATCGCGGCCATTTTTTTCGATTGCGAAGGTACGTCCTGGAGCGAGGAATCACTTACCGCGCCCATTGCGGTGGAAGAATCGATCAGCAAGTTTTGCAGCAAAATCTGCAGCGGCCACTTGTCCGGCGTATTGATATAAAGGACGGCCGTGAAGAACGTGTTCCAATAACCTACCGCGTAGAAAAGCCCGAAAGCGGCGAGGGACGGAAGCGATAGCGGCAGGATAATACGAAGCCAGACGCCGATCTCGTTGGAGCCGTCGATAAGTGCCGCTTCTTCCAAGCTTGCGGGAATCGAATCGAAGAATCCTTTCATCAACAGCACGTACCACCCGCTTGTGAGCACCGGAATGATGAGCGACCAGATGCTGTTGATCATGCCCAGGTCTCTAACGACGAGGTAACCGGGAATGATCCCGGGATTGAACAGTGTCGTCAGGAGAATCATCAGCATCATCGGACGGCGGCCCTTCAACCTCTTGCGAGAAAGCCCGTATGACAGCATCGAGGTAATGAGCAGACTGCAGAAGGTGCCGACGACGGCAAGAAAAGCACTGACCCCCGTTGCCTTAAGGAACGTATTCGTCGACAGAAGGTATCGGTACGCATCTAGAGTCCACGTCTTCGGAAACAAGAGCAAGCCTCCTTGCCGCACCTCTTCCGGCGATGCGAAGGAAACGACGAACACATAATAGAAGGGAAATAAGCAAATGAGCGCAACTACGATCAAGATCACAGCATTCGCCGCATAGAACCAGCGCTCGAAGGTACTCTCTGATAGGTTGGATTTCATTAATACATCCCCTCCTCTCCGAACTTCTTGGACAACCTGTTCGCCAGGATGACGAGGACGAGTCCGACGACCGATTTGAATAGCCCTACGGCCGTGCTGAAGCTAAACTGGCCTTGCAGGATACCCGTGCGGTACACGTACGTATCGAACACTTCAGCGACCTCAGACACTGCGCCGTTCATCATCAAATACACTTGCTCGAATCCGACATCCATAATATGGCCGATACGCAAGATCAGTAGAATGATAATAACGTTGCGAATGGCTGGGAGCGTTACGTGCCAGATCTGTCGCAGCTTGCCTGCCCCATCCAGCTTGGCTGCCTCGAACAATTGAACGTCCACGCCCGCGATCGCCGCCAGGAATATAACCGTCCCCCAGCCGACTTCCTTCCAGATCGATTGCAGTGTCAGCAGCCCCCAGAAATAATCAGGGTTCGTCAGAAAATCGATACGACCGTATCCGGCGGCGGCTAGCAGATGATTAATAATTCCTTCAGACTCCGACAGCATAATCAAACTGATCCCCGCGATCACGACCCAAGACAGGAAGTGCGGCAAATAAATAATGGACTGTACCGAGCCTTTGAACCACTTATTGCGCAGCTCGTTCATCATGAGAGACAGCACGATCGGCAGCGGAAAGAAGAACAAGAGGCTTAGCACGTTGATTGCCAGCGTGTTCCTAAGAATAATGATAAAGTCCGGGTTCGAAAAAAGCCGGTCGAAATGGGCAAATCCCACCCAATCGCTCTTCCAAAGTCCCAAGTACGGGGAGTAGTCCTTAAAAGAAATGACGATTCCCCACATTGGGATAATCTTGAACACCAGAAAAAAGAGGAGTCCCGGAAGGACGAGCAGGTATAAGAATAGATCTCGTTTCAGCGTTCTTAATGTTGTCATGATGATAGGCCTCTCCTTAGCCCCCGGCTTTCGGTTAATTGTCGCAATCTGCCGGGTCGCAACTCGAACTATAGGCCCGCTATCGTTTGCCTGCATTAAAAACATCTTGCGATCAGCCTTGAAACGGTTGCAACGATTTTGCCAAGCCTTGAAGGACGCGGGTTAAAGGCCACTAACGCAATCAAAAAAGCCTCCTCCCGCCTCCCATCTACTGGGCGGCGTTGAAGAAGGCTCGCGCTACATCGACGAGCGGCGGAAGACGTGCATATTGTCTTTAAATCTTTAGCTCCCCGAGCTTAATTAGCTCGACAACCGCTTGCGAACGACCTTTGACATTCAGCTTCTGCATAACATTCGAGATATGGTTTCTGACCGTTTTCTCGCTGATAAACAACTGCTGCGCAATGTCGCGGGTCGTCTTGTCCTGTACCAGCAGTTCGAAGACTTCGCGTTCCCGATTGGTGAGTAGGAATTTGCTTTTATGGTCGCTGCCCTTCAACGTTTGTCACCCCTCCTTGCCCGGGAATGTTGTGAATACAAGGTATAGGGATACAGTCAACTTTATCATATGAAAGGGGTTTTCCTGTGGTGCGGAGGTCGGGCAAAATGGGCTCTGGAAAATGATGCGGACGTTCTGACAAGCAAAAAACAGCCTGAAACTCCGGATACTGCGGAGCCTCAGGCTGCTGGCGTTTGCGGGCGGGTTAGCGAGTTCGAGCGCCGGACCGTTCCGGGAAAATCCGCTCGACGAGAGCGTTGAACTCGGTCAAGAAGCCTTGAATCGGATGGCCGGCCCTGACGTCGTTGGCATAGCCTTCCATGCGGCCGATGAAATCGGGGTTCGCGGAGACGTATACGTTCTCCACCGAAGGAGAGAGCGACATGACCTGATCCGCGATCTTGTCCTTCACGGCGTCGTTAAGCGCCGTATGCCCGGTGTTCGCCCGGTCGTCTTCCATCACGGCCACGTATGCATTGCGGTCGGTCAGCATCACGTAAGCCGACTCGATGCCGGGCATCGCCGCGATTTTGTTGGCGATCCGGTCGCTCGCCTCCATCCGCGTATTGCCGTGCATGCCGACGACGTTGTTGTTGATGCGCTGGTTGCCGTTGATGCGGTTCTGCTCGTTGGCCGCGTCGTCGGCGAAACGTCTCACCGGGGGACGCAAGCCGAATTCGTCGACGCCGTATCCTCTGGCGGCGTTGTTCTGGCGAACCGTGTTGTTGCGAATGTTTTTATTGCCCAGATCCCCCGTTTTGTTCATGCATCCCGACAGCGCGATTGCGGATGATAATAACACGGTCGTTGAAATCATAATGCCTTTGCGCACGACAGCATGGCCTCCTTCTTGATCGTATGCTTGGGAATGCCCTTCGTTGCTTTTCCGCCCGATCATAGGATGCTTCCGGACATGGACGTTTATTCGACCGTTTCCCTTGACAACGACGTCGAAGAAAAGTAAGATGGCAATATTAATACCTGGTGCTAATACTTAATACTAAAATGCGGAGGAATGTCTGATGCTCCCCACAGCGACGCAATCGTTTCAATCGAAAGCCCGTCTCGCCGCTATTGGAAGTTACTTGCCGGACGGAGTCATCACGAACGCGGATCTGGAACGAATGGTGGATACCGACAACGATTGGATCGTCAGAAGAACGGGGATCGAGCGGCGCCATCGGGCCTCGGAGGAGCAATCGACGAGCGATCTGGCCATCGCCGCCGCTGGCGATCTGCTCGCCCGTTATCCGTCGGTGGACGCCTCGCGAATCGACGGCATCATCGTAGCGACGACGACTCCCGATATGCCGTTCCCGTCGGTCGCTTCCAAAGTTCAGCAAGCGATCGGCGCCGCCCGCTGCATGGCCGTCGATATTAGTGCCGCCTGCGCCGGCTTCGTATCCGCACTGCAGATGGCGAACGGTCTGATCCTGAGCGGATCGTATCGTTCCGTGCTCGTCATCGGCGCCGAAACCTTGACGAAGATTACCGACTATGCGGATCGTTCCACCTGCATTCTGTTCGGAGACGGCGCGGGAGCCGTGTTGGTGGAAGCCGATGAATCGGGCGCTTTCCTTGCCTCCAACGCGGTGACGGACGGCAGCGGAGGCATGCAGGTGTACTGCTATCCGCATGAAAAAATCGTCCAGAACGGACGCGAAGTGTACAAATGGGCGCTGTCGACCGTCCCTGACGGAGTGCGCGATCTCCTCGACCAGGCCGGCCTGAAAGTTGGGGATATCGACTGGTTCGTGCCGCACAGCGCCAATCTGCGCATGATCGAAGCCATCTGCGAAAGGCTGGAAATTTCCTCCGATAAAGCGCTGCAAAGCGTCGTAAGCAACGGCAATACGTCGGCTGCAACTATTCCCCTCGCGCTCGACGCGGCAAGCAAAGAAGGCCGGCTGCGCCCCGGACAGCTCGTGGCGCTGTACGGCTTCGGCTCCGGCCTGACCCAATCGGGCCTGCTGCTCAGATGGACGATCTGATTCCGCGAAGGCGGGGGCGCAAGACCCCGCCTTCACTTTCTCCCGAATAGACGCGACAGTCCTTCCTCCAGCGATAGGGCAGGCTTCCATCCCAGGACGTCTGACGCCTTGCGCGACGACAGCCTGCTGCTTCTGGCGTCGCCGCTTCGTCCCGGTTCGTAAAGACGACCGTACGAGGCGGCGGCCAATCGCTCGCAGCGATCCGCCAGCCCGTTAATCGAAGTGGCGATTCCCGTCCCGATGTTGAACGTCTCCCCGTCGCCCTGGGCGATCGCGGCGATATTCGCCCTCACGACGTCGTCCACGTGAACGAAATCCCGGCTCTGCTCTCCGTCGCCATGAATGACCAGCGGCTGCCCGCTGGCGATTCTCTCCATGAAACACGCCACCACTCCGCCCTCGCCCCGGGCTGCTTGTCCCGGGCCGTATACGTTGGCGTACCGTAAAATCGTGTACGGAATTCCCCACCATTTTCCCGCGTACCCGATGTATTGCTCGGCCATCCACTTCGACAGCCCGTAAGGCGCGCTTGGTCTCTTCGGGCTCGTTTCCCTGAGCGGACGGCTTCCGACCGAATCCCCGTACACCCCCGACGTCGAAGAAAACACCAGCTTGCTGCCCGCTTTCCTGCACCCCTCCAGCACCCTCAGCGTGCCGATCATATTGCTCCTGCCGTCCTCGGCCGGACATTTGACCGAAATGCCCATCCCTACCTGCGCCGCTAGATGAAAGACAACCCGAGGACGGATTTCCGCAATCAGATTCGCCGTTGCCGCTTCTTCCGCATGAAGACAGAAGATGTCGACGCCCGCGGGCAGTCTTCTCGCGTTTCCCGTACTCAGATCGTCGATGACGATTGCTTCATCTCCCCGTTCCGCCAGCGCACGGACCAGACGACTCCCGATAAATCCCGCTCCCCCAGTCACGACGACACGCATTGGCTTTTCAGTCCTTTGCCTTTTTCCTCCATTTTATGGAGACAACCCGTCCCCCGCTTGGACAGACGGAGGAAAATAGGCGGCCGGACACGGTCCATGCGTCGTGGCGGCGGACGCCCTGTCCACATACGATAGAGCATCCGCTTTGCTTATCCCGACTGAAGGATGGAGGTTGCCCCGATTCATGACTTACGATCCTTTTCCGCTCGTGAGCGTCATTATCCCGTTTTACAATTGCCCCTACATCGATCAATCGGTCGCAAGCGTGCTGAACCAGACCTATCCCAACATCGAAATCATCGTCATCGACGACGGCTCGACGCTTCATCAGCATAAGCTCGACCCGTTCCGTTCCCGTATCCGTTACATCGGCAAAGCCAACGGAGGCACGGGAAGCGCGCTGAACTACGGCCTTCGCATCGCAAGCGGCAAATATTTCGCCTGGCTCAGCTCGGACGATCTCATGTACCCGCACAAGATCGCCCGCCAGGTTGCTTTCATGGAAGAGCATCAGGCTCCGATCAGCTGCACCGACTTCCATTTGATCGACGCCGGCAACGAAATTACGATGAGCGCGCTCGCCGTCAAATTTCCCAGTCTGAAGAAGCTGATCGAGGCGTTGTTCACGTTCTGTCCGATCAACGGTTCCACCGTCATGATGCACCGCTCCGTTCCCGAACGAATCGGATACTTCAACGAAGCTCTATCGTGCACGCAGGACTACGAATATTGGCTTAGAGTTCATCTGGCCAGAATCGATTTTTATTTTATTAACGAGGTGCTTACTTTGTATCGCTGGCATGACGGGATGGGCTCCGTGCAGAAAAAGGCGGCCGTCGACTTCGAATTCAACCTCGTGCGCGACCGGTACGCTCCCCAGCTGCATGCCCTGCTGAACGTGCTGTAGCGGCTTCCGCCGTCATCCAACTACGGGGAGGGAACGCGCTTGAAGGTTCTGTTCGTATTTATCGTGCCGAGCGGCGGGGTAAATACCTTGAATCGGCTAAGGCACCAGGCGCTGCTTCCCGCGGGAATCTACAGCCATTTTCTGTATTTCCGGGAGGGCAGCGGCTCCACTGATTTCGCTCCCGACACTCCGGTGTTTTACGCTTCGGAACCTCCCGCCGTCCGGCATATTTTGGACTACTACGCGTTCGATTGCATCGTCGTCACGTCTTTTTTCTTGCAGCTGGCGCTCTTCCGCCAGATCGGCTTCGACAAGCCCATCGTTTACGAAATCCAAGGCTTCGGAACTCAGGAGCACGCCCGGCGCAACTTGACGGAAGCGCGCCCTTTCGTGAACGAGTTCGCCAACGCGATCGTCTATCCGGGCACCAAGGTCATCGGTTCGTTGCTGGAGGAGCTCTACCCCTTTACGCCCAAATATTCGTTCCCGAATCCGTTCGATCCTCGTCCCTACGACAGAAGCTCGTTCGCTTATCCTCCGGCCGCTCCGCTGAATTATCCCCCGCTGGCTTGGATCGGAAGGCTGGAGGACAACAAGAACTGGCGCGACTTTCTGCTGATCGGAGCCGAAGCGATCCGGCGGATTCCGGACGTCCGGTTATGGATGTTCAGCGACCCGGACTTGGCCGAACCCGGCGAAGCCGATCACCTGGCGCTGTGGACGGCGGGACTCGGACTCGGCCATCATATCCTTCACCATCACAAAGTTCCGAACGCGCAGATGCCCTATTACTACGATCTGATCGCCTCCTCGGGAGGCGTCGTCTGCATGACGTCCAAATCCGAAGGAGCGCCCTACGTGGCGCTGGAGGCTCTAGGCTCCGGTTGCCCGGTCGTCACCTCCAATTCGGACGGCGTAAGTTCGGCGATTCTCGACGAAAAGACGGGACTTTATTATGCTCACGGAGACATTCTGGGAGCGGCGGATCGGGTCGTGCAGCTGATGACGGAGCGCAAGCTTAGAAAATCTCTCGTCGAAGCAGGAAAAAAACATGTTCGGAGTGAATTTTCGATGGAAAAATACGCGCAGCGGTTCTCCGGTATGCTCATGGGCGTTGGTGCAAGACCATGTTGACGAGCATCGTGATCCTTACGCTGAACAACCTCGACCAGACGATGCGCTGCCTGCACAGCATCCGGGTTTTTACGAACAGCCCTTACGAGCTGATCTTCGTCGATAACGGCTCGACCGACGGAACGACGGCCTGGCTGGCTCAGCAGCCCGACGTCAAGCTGATCGCCAACGGCGCCAACCGCGGTTTTGCCGCCGCTTGCAATCAGGGAGCGGCTGCGGCGGCCGGAGACCATATCTTGCTGCTGAACAACGATACGATCGTGTCCCACAACTGGTTAACCGTTCTGCTCCAGTGCCTGCATGCCGACGAACGGGTCGGCATCGTCGGCCCGAAATCGAACTTTGTCATCCCCCTGCAGAAAATTCCCGCGGACGTCGGGAACGAGGGTCAGTACCATCTGTTCGCGCAAAGTTTTAACCGGCACAATCCCGCATTGTGGCAAGATCTGGCCGCGCTCAGCGGCTTCTGCATGCTGCTGAGACGGAGCACGTGGGAGCGGCTCGGGGGCTTCGACGAGGCGTTCGGCGTCGGAGGCTACGAGGATATCGATCTCGGCTATCGGGCGCTTAAAGCGGGGCTGTTTCTGCGGCTGGCCGGCGACGCCTTCGTCTACCATGAAGGCAACCGAAGCTTTAACTCCAACGCCATCGACATGTACGGCGTGGCCGCGATCAATCGCCGCCTGTTCATTCGCAAGTGGGGATTTAATCCCGAGAGGCTCATTCTAGTCCACGATCCCGCTTTTTTGCCCGATCGCTACGCGTCGCCCCACCCCCATCACGCCCCGCAAGCGCCCGAACTGCCGAGCGGCTGGTACGGCATGGGCGAGGACGGCTGCGTCTATCGCATCGAACGCGGGCATAAGCGGCCGATTCACTCCTTCGATACGTTCTGTCGGCTCAACCTGAGCTACGACCGCGTCGGCCGCTGCGGCTCCGCTCTGCTAAACAGCTTGCCGACCGGGCATCCGATCGATGCCGGCAGCTTTCCCTACGGCTATCCCGACGTATTTATAGCGCGGGATCCGGGAGGCGGACTCTACAGCGTCTGCCAGGGCATCCGCTATCCGATCGAGAGCGAAGCGACGATGATTGCTATCGGCCTGCGGCCGGAAGACGCGATTCCGCTTGGCTACGAGCTGATCTGGAGCTTCGGGGACGGCTGGCCTATGCGGGGCAACGTCTGGGAGAACTTCGAGCTGCACGACTACGCCCTGTACCGGGGACCGAACGGAGGTCTGTACTACAGCGAGGGCCAGCGGCTCCGGCCGCTCGTCTGGGAGGAGACGCTGACCCGCTTCGGCTGGAACCAGGACCGGGCCGCGTTTATCCCTCCCGAACGGTTTCATCGGACCCCGGTCGGGTATCCGATTCATTAAAAAAGGGAGCTGTCCCGCAACGCAATCCTAGAGCAACGCTTGCAAGCTCTTGTCTGCACTGAACGGGACAGCTCCCTCTTGCCTCGCCATTAAGCGTCGTCTTCTAGCCGTTGCGGGCTTCGCTCTCGATTACGCTCAGCTTGCCGCTGGGTTCCATGTAGGCCGTCTCCACGTCTTTAGAATCGGTTAATCCTTTTACGCGGAGCTCCTGTATCAGATTGTTGCGCGTTATGCGTGCCTTGCGCAGCCCGTTAGCCAGAATTCGACCCTTGTCTATCAGCTTGATCGGACTACCCATGACGAGCTTTTCGACGAACGGGCTTTTCATGGCCAATAGGCTTGCGGAAATCTGCAGCGCGACGAGACCGGCTATCGCGGCGGAGAGAAGCCAGAAATTAAGTTCCGGATCGGCCAAGCCGTCTCCGATAATCGCTCCGATCGCAATGACGACCACGAGATCGAAGTCCGTCAATCTGCCCACCGATTGGCTTCCCATCATGCGAAAAGCAGACAAGCCGATCAGGAAGAGCCCCAAAGTCCTGGTCAACGTCGTAAGAACTTCCATCATCCGTGTTCCTGCACTAGTATTCCGTCAATGCGTCGACCGAAACTTCCATTTCATCTTCCTTGTTCAGAAGCGAATAGATTCTCGCCGTCTCGCGCTCAGGGTCGACATGCTGGATATAGACCTGAATTCCCTGATACGTTACATTCGCCATGACCGGCGATTCCGAAATTTCCTGCGCTCTTTGCTTGTTCATTTTTAAACCTCCGCCTTTGAAGAAAAGTTGGGAATCACGACCTATTTTGCATAAATTGATCCCAACCTATACTTCCCCCTCCAAGGTCGCTATCAGCCTCTGCAAACGCGGAATATAAGTTTTGTGGACGCTGTGGAGTTCTTTCTGGATCTCCTCTCGGTGCATGGCCGTTCCCATGGCGGAATGCACGCGGTAATCTGTCAAGGGCTCGCGCAGGTAGCCGATCGGATAGCCCGATAACACGATTCTGAGCCATAGCTCATAGTCATGCGTGTAAGGAAGCTTCTCGCTGAAGCCCCCCATCCGGTTGAACAGCGTCCGTTCCATCATGACCGTGCAGCCGTTTACCGTATTGCTGAGCAGCATCGACCGGTAGAACTGCAGCATACTCCCCTCCGGTAGCAGAACGGGATCGCTTTCCGCGATTCCCTCCCCGTTCATCAGCCGGAAGGCCGTATGGCTGATCGCCCAGCCGCCTCCTTGCATGAAGCGGACCTGTCTTTCGATTTTGTCGGGACGAAACCGGTCGTCCGAGCTAAGCCATGCGGCGTAGTGTCCCGCGGCCAGGCGAAAGCCGGCGTTCAGCGCGCTCGCCGTCCCCCGGTTCGGCTGGTGGACGACCTTGATTCTTCCCGCCCCTTCCAGCCGGTACAATATATCCGTCTCCCGTTCCGAACCGTCGTTCACGACGATAATTTCAAGAGGCTTATAGGTTTGCGCAAGCGCGCTCTCCAAAGCCTCTCGGACGTACGGGTCGTTATAAAATGGAATGACGATCGATACGAGCGGATTTATGGACTGTCGAATGGGGCGTCTCCCCTTTCCCTGCTCCTTCTCTCCCTCTCGTCCTGCAGCGCGTCGAAGATCGATTGGCGAAACGTCAGCTCCGGCTTCCACCCAAGCTCCCTGATTGGCGAACAATCCCTCGGCTGCGGAATCGGGGCCAGAGCCGCCGTCCCCTCCCCGATCTCCCAGGGAAGCTCCAACCGCGCCAAATCGTCGAATGCGCTTTTGACCTCGGCGAGCGTACGGAACCGACCCGACTCGATCGCGTAGCTCCGGCCCGACTCGCCTTCGTTCAGCACCAGCTCGTAAGCCGCCACCGCATCCCGGACGTCCATGAAGTCCCGCGATTCGTGAAGAGAGCTGAGCCGAAACGGAGGCGTCTTCCCTTCGGACTCTTCCGCGGAGACGGCCCAACGGACGATTTTCCCGCATAATCCGCCGCTGCTGCCGGGCCCTATCAAGTTGGATGGCTCGGCGATCATGACCGGCAGCCCGTACCAGCGGTGCCAGGCTTTCGCGGCCGCGGTCTGAAGCGTCTTGCTAAAGCCGTACGGATGCGGAGCTTCCGACAGAGCCGATTCATTCGCCCGAAGCATTGATCCGGCCACCAGCACCCTGCATCCCCCGATCGCGCGCGCGCCTTCCAGCAGGTACGCGGTCGACATCAAGTTCGCGGCCAGCGTTGACGCCGGCGACGTCCAGGAGACGTCGACGGCGTTGCGTCCGGCCAAGTGCAGCACCGCGTCCGGCTCCAGCCTCTTCATCATCTCCGCTACGGCTTCCGCGTCCGTCAGCTCGCAGCGTTCCATAAGCTCGGCGTCCCGGTCGGCGGCATTCGCGCCGCGGGGAGACACCGCGGCGACAACCTCCCATCCCGACGCGGCGAATTTGCGGCAGGCGTGAAGACCGGTAAACCCCGCCGCTCCCGTAATAAGTATTCTGCGGGCCGTCATGGCGACGATGTCCACCCGCAAAGCTCCCCCAGCATCTGCTCATAACGGGGCGGACGGTAACCGAAATCGATTCTGGTCGCAACTAAAGTCCGATCGATTACCGGTTCGTCGGCGGGAACGACCGCGACGTTACTTTTGTCGAACTGTTCCTGCATCTGAAGCAGCAGCTCGTGCTTGGACACGATCTCCGGCGCCGTCAGATGCACGAGCCCCCCTACCTCGGGGTGCCGGATCAGCCATTCGACCGCCTTGGCCAGCTCCAGCGTCGTGACGCCGTTCCACAGCACGTTGCGATACCCTTGGACTTCTCCTTCGCGCGAAAGGAACCACTTCATTAGCCCGATTCCCGTCGGTTTATCGTCCGGCCCGATGATGGACGTGCGAATCGTGACGTGCTTCCCGTCGCGGACTTCCCCGAGCGCCTTGCTTCTCGCGTAGACGGTCTTCCCGTCCGGTTCGTCCGTCTCCGCATACCGTCCCCGTTCTCCCGAAAATACGCAATCCGAGCTAATATGAACGAGCCTGGCGCCAAGACGATCCCCCAGATGACGCAGCCAGTGGGGAAGCAGCCCATTGACCCTGTACGCCTCCAGCGGGCTGTCCTCCGCATGGTGATTCAGTATGCCGACGGCGTTGACGATTACGTCGGGAGAGATTTCATAGACGAGCTCCTGTACCGCTTCGAAGGATCGGACATCGAGCTCACGAACCTGAAGGCCGTCCAGCGCCTTCAAGGTTCGATGCGAGACCGCCCGAGACCGGACCGTAACGACCAATTCAGCTTCCGGTCTGGTCCTCAGGTAGGATGCGACCATATGACCCGCCATTCCGTATCCGCCCAGAAGCAGGATTTTCACGAGAGAAAACCTCCCCGTTGCAGCATGGCTCGAATTTCCTGCTTATCCATGAGGGATTGGCTGGAAGAGAAGCTGTCGAAATCGACGGGATCGTAGGCTTCGTAATGCTCCTTAAGCCTTGGAATGTCCAGCGTCGGCAAAATGACGAGATACTGATCGTCGTAGACGATCGTGTTCAGGCTTTCGTATTCGGTCAGCAAAATTTCGTGGATTTTCTCGCCGGGCCGAATGCCGCTCTCCACCATCTCTACCCGCTTGCCGAGCGCGTCCATCAGCACTTCCGCCAGGTCGACGATCCGGCAGGTCGGCATCGTCATGACGAAGATTTCCCCGCCGATGCTCTGAGCCGTCGCTTTGAACAACAGCCGAATAGCGTCCTCCAGCGTCATGAAAAACCGCGTCATCTTGCGGTCCGTCAAGCTGATCTGCTCCTTGTACTTGATCTGGTTCATGAATAGATGAACGACGCTGCCGTTCGTCCCGAGCACGTTGCCCCCGCGGACGCAGACGAATTTCGTATCGCTGTGCAGCAGGTTCGCGTAGACGATCAGCTTCTCTCCGATCGCCTTCGTCATGCCGTAGAAGTTCGACGGATTGGCCGCCTTGTCGGTAGAAATGTTGATGACCCGCTCCACTTTGTTCTCAATAGCCGCTTCGATCACGTTCTGCGTGCCGATCACGTTCGTTTTCAGCGCTTCGTAGGGTTGGTCTTCGCATACCGGCACATGCTTGAGCGCCGCCAAATGGAACAGAATATCTACGCCTTTGCAAGCTTTGGATAACGCCTCCCTGTCCCGAACGTCGCCGATGCGGAACGTCAGCCGCGGATCCTCGAACGCCCGGCTCATCGCCACTTGGCTCGATTCGTTGCGGGAGAACACGATCACCTCCGCCGGATTCATCGGCAGCAATTGTCTTATTAATTCGTACCCCCAGGAACCGGTTCCCCCGGTGACCAGGATACGTCGATCTTTAAACATCCCTTTTCCCTCCAAGCACAAATTTCGCCACTTTGTCCGAGACGTTCGTATCCAGGTAACCTTCGGGGCACTGCCAGGAATCGCGCAGATGGACCATGACCCGGGCCGCATTCCGGATCGCTTCCGGCCGCAAGCCCGCAACGACGTTGCTTCCGCAGTCCACCGTCTCCGGCCTTTCGGTCGTCTGGCGGACCGTCACCGTCGGCACTCCGAAGATGCAGCACTCTTCCTGAACGGTACCGCTGTCCGTAAGGGCGAGAAGCGCGTTTTTCTCCAAATGGACGAAATCGAAAAAGCCGAACGGCTCGTGAAAAGTCACCAGCGGATGCACGGAAGCGCGAAGCTCCTCGGACAGTCTGGATCTCGTCCGGGGATGAAGGCTGCACACAAGGGGAAGTCCGTGCTCTTCCGCCGTAAGGCTCAGTCCTTGCATGATTCCGCGCAGCGTCGCCGGGGAATCGACGTTTTCCGCCCGGTGGATCGTCGCGAGCAGGTATTGTCCCGCGGTCAACCCGAGCCTGCCCAAGATGGAACTGGCGTCGATCTGCTCCTCGTAATGGCGCAGCACCTCGTAAATCGGATTGCCCGAACGGAAAATCCGGTTGACGGGAAAACCTTCCCTCAGCAAATTGTGCTTGCTGTTCTCCGTATAAGGCAGGTTGTAGGTGGAGACCGCGTCGATGACCCGCCGGTTTTTCTCTTCCGGCACGTTCAGATCGAAGCAGCGGTTGCCCGCTTCCATGTGAACGACCGGAATGCCCATCCTCTCCGCGACGAGCGCGCACAAGGCGCTGTTCGTATCGCCGAGCACGAGCACCCGGTCGGGCCGCTCCTTCCTAAGCAGCTGCTCCACGGCGCCGAACATCGACGCGAGCTGCCCGCCGACTGTTTCTTTGCGGTCGTCGAGCAGCAGGTCGGGCGCGCGCAGCCCCATCTGTTCGAAGAAAACCCCGCTTAAGCTGGACGTGAAATTTTGTCCCGTATGAACGAGGACGTGGCGCTCCGCCAAGCGGTCCAGCTTGCCGATCAGCACGCTTAAGCGAATAATTTCCGGACGGGTTCCCAATATGGTCACGATTCGCATCGGTTCACCTTCTTCCGCGGCGGACTCTGCGGCCCGCTCGCTTCCTTCCGCTCGCGCGGGAGCGCCGTCTGCCCGAAATACGCTTTCTTCGTCTTACGCCCCGTCCTTTGCCTCTGCGCGCCCGCTTGGCTCGCCGCTTCTGCTCGAATAGCGTCGATCCCGTTGGAAGTCTCTGCAAGTCCTCGTCAGGCACTTCCGTCACGTCTTCGAAGCGGAAACCTCTTTGCAGGAAAGCCGCCTCGGAGGCGAACGGACGCTTCACGCCGTTCTCGACGAGAAACACCGTGTGCGCGCTGCCGCGCCAGAGCGAGCCGCGGGCGAGCACGGGCGTCTGCGGCAGCTGGACGATCAGATCCGCCAGCCGTTGCCGGAAAGCTTCGACGCCGAACACCTGCTGCGACGTTTGCATATTTCGTTCTCCGACGGCGCGAAGCAGTGCCGCGTTGCCGAACAGCGTGTTCACCCGCTCCGTCAGCTTGCCGACGTCGCCGGGCGGTACGAGGTAATCCTGGTTGCCCGTCGCGTTCAGAATCTCCGTCAGCCCCCCGGAGGCGGAGGCGACGACGCCCTTGCCGAACATCAGTCCTTCCAGCGCGGTCATACCGAAGCCTTCGGCGATCAGGCTGGGCACGACGACGACGTCCATGACCGGATAAGCATGCTGAATCTGGTCCGCGAACGGCAGGAACAGAAACCGGTCCGCGAACCCGGAGTCCCACACGAGCTTCTGACAGTGACGGTAGTACGCGTCGTCGGCCGATTTGCCCAGAACGAGGAATCTCGCCCAGCCGTCGGATGCCGCGATCGGCAGCATTGCGTTCACGAACTGCTCCAGCCCTTTGTTCGCGTAGATCGTCGCGGCCATGAAACCCGCCACGCGATGATGCTCGCCCCAGCCGTACTGCTGCCGAAGCCTCATCCGATGGTACGGCCAGCTTCCGGGAAGCAATTCATCCCGGATGAGATAAGGAGGCAGCATGAACGTTCGCGCGCCCGGAGCGAGCTCGTGAATCGGCTGAAGCGTCGAATGGGAGATGCCTACGACGATATCGCAGTTCGAAGCGATGAGTCCGACGGACAACGGCTTGGACGGCCGGTCCATGACCGTCTCCATCAGTACCCAGACCGTAGGAATTCCCATCGCTTTGGCCGCCAGCGCGGGCAACGGATGGACGCTTGTGTTCACAAGCACGCAATCCGGCCTTTCTTCCGCCAGCAAGGCGTGGATTCGTCCCCACGAAGGGCTACGCTGCATGGCGGCGATCTCTTGCGGAATCGTTGGAGCCGAAGTATATAAGGAAATGCATAGAGGAATATCCT
The DNA here is from genome assembly GCF_041641335.1 of Cohnella sp. Lineage (NCBI taxonomy): Bacteria > Bacillati > Bacillota > Bacilli > Caryophanales > Paenibacillaceae > Cohnella > Cohnella sp. Next base: position 32,125 of record NZ_JBEPYQ010000035.1, read on the forward strand.
GAACGACGACTTTAACGCCTAACTCTCTGGCCTTCTCCGCGATCGCCCCGATCTGCGGAACGACCATGACGCATTGAAAACGACGGACCATCTCGCGGGTGAACAGCAAGAGCAGCTTCTCCGCTCCCGTGACGAAAACCGGGCTGCAAATATGCGAGAAGATCATCAGCTTCGGTTTCGCGCCGTTCACGATTTTGCATACCTGTTCGTGCTCACGGGTATGTCCGTCACCTCCTTTTAAAGGTAGTTCATTTGGTGAGTTGTACAATGTATGGGGCGGACAGCGTTCCCGGCGCGGCGATTAACCATTCATCGTCAAATCTATCAATTGATTCAGCCTGGAGACGTACGTATGGTCTCTAAGCGTCCGGTAAAGGCTTCTTAGCGCGATGTTCCTGCGCTCTTCCTCGTGCTCCAGGTAGTACTCGGCTTTAGCCGCCAGATCTTCAGGGGAATCGTAGGTTACGATCTCTTCGCCGCTCACGTAGTGCTGGGCAATGTCGTCGCGGCAGTCGGTGAGCTGCAGCGTCGCCGACGCCGAAATCTCGAACGTTCGCGGATTCGGCGATACCGCCGTAATCATTGCGCTGTTCTGGTTAAACGTATCGTCGTCGTGGGCTCTGTGCGAGTTGATGACAATTTTATGGGCGTTGTACCTCTCCGAAGTGGGCAGCGGCTCCATCCATTTGCCCAAGTCGATGAAAGGCTTCCAGCGGCCGAATTCGGCCAGCCGGTCCCACCACATCCCCGATACGTACAAACGCCTGTGAGCGATGAGCGGTAAAAGCCGGTTGAACAAATCGACCCTATTCCAATACGCCGTGCCGATAAAGCAAATTTCTCCCCGAATCGAACGGTCCGAATTGCGAGGCCGATAGGCTCCGTGGAAGACGCCGAGCGGCAAGTAGGATACGCGCGCGCAGCCTCTCTCCGCATAAAACGGAACGCAGTTGCGTTCAAGCGTAAAGACGTGATAGTAATGAGGGGCGATGCCGCTCGTAATGTCCGTATAATACGGATCGTCGGTAAACCAGATCGCCGTCCGTATGCCCAGCGCGTTAACCGCATGGACTTTATCCAGCGCCAGATGCATGCCGTCGAGCGCGAGCAGCAGATCCGGCCTTTCTCTGGCCGCGATAACCGCGATGTCGTCGCTAGGAACGGCGACGGTCACTCTCTCCGCGATCTCTTTCAGTGTCGCGATAATGCCGTCGTCCAGAGGGGAATAGGGAAACCCTTTGCCGGTAGTGACGTACAGCATATGAATGGGGCGCTTCACCGGGACGGGCGCCGCTTTGCGTACGATGTATTCGCACAGCCCCTGCCAATGTCCGTCGGCTTTCCCCAGCGCCAAGCCTTCCGCCCTGCCTCTGCGGTACGCCGCGTCGCGGGATCGGACCGCGGGACGTCTTTTCGCCTTTGCCAAAGCCTCATCCCTCCTGATCCTAGTTTCGTATGCGGGTCGGACCGGTCTACGCCAGTCCGACCGTGCCGATCAGCCTCCGGATCCGATCGCGGAACGTATGATCCTTCTTTACTCGTTTATATCCTCTGGCAGCCACCCATTGCCGCTCTTCTTCATGGGTCAAGTAATGCTCCAACTGCTGAACGAGATGATTCGCGTCGTTGAACACTCCGATTTCCGATCCGATCGCGAAATGCTCGGGAAGCTCCTGCCGAATGTCCGTCAGCTGCATCGCCCCGCAGGAAGCCATTTCGAACGTGCGGGGATTGATCGACTCGGCCGGCCAGTTGATTCCGTTCAAATTGTCTTTGCCCGCTTCCGTCGTGCGGTGGAGATTGATGACGATTTTGGCGCCGTTGTAATACTTGACCGTTTCCGGAACTTCGATCCAGCCGTCCTTGACGAACTTGGACAATCGGGAGAAGCTGTTCATGCGCTCCCACAGCTTTCCTCCGATCAGCACTCTCTTGTCCTGAAGGTAGGGAGCGATCGCGTCGAACAGCGCGACGCGATTCCAGAAAGCCATGCCGATAAAGCAAATATCCGTCCGGTACTCCGGAGGAACAGCCATCGGCTTAAACCATTCGGAATACGCGGCGAGAGGAAGATGATGCACCTGCCCGCAGCCCTGCGCTCGGTACAGGCCGAGGCAAGACCTTTCGTGAGTAAACACGTAATCGTAATGCGGAGCGACCTTCACCGTCGTGTCGGTCACGTAAGGGTCGTCGACGAACCAGATCACCGTGCGGATCCCCATGGCGCGAATGGCGTCGATCTGCTCCAGATGATCCGGCGGGAATACATGGAGGCCGTTCATGACGAGCACCGCGTCCGGACGATAACGTTCGGCCTGCAAGCGCATCTCCGTCGCGGAGACGACCTTAACTTCCGCGACTTCGGTTCGCAGCGCGGCAACGACGCCTTGATCGATCGCTTCGAAGCCTTGCGGAACATAGAGGATACGAGCCTGGCTGGGCGGGAGCTCTTCATGCCGCACGCCTTCGTCGATGCCTCTGCAGGCGCCCAGCCTCCAGCCGTCCAGCTTTCCTTTCTCATAGCCGTCCATGCGGCCGCGAGCGTAATTTCTCATTCGAGATGAACTCCGCATCCTCATCACCCGCAATCAATATATGCGTCCCGGTTGGGTAGATCTTGGATACTTACCCGTCCATGGGACGAAATTAGGCGGGCAAAAAAAGCCCGTTCTCTCGCGATGAACGAGAAAACGGGCTTTTGACCTCTTGTATTTCGGATAAAGCTATTGCAAGCGATGGACTTGGACGAATTGGTCCACGATACCGCGGATCTCGATCGGAACGACGGACGTTTTGACGACGTCGTTGCTGTACACGGCCGTGAAGACGAACGAGTAGCTGCCGTCGGGAATATCCACGAACCGAATCGACGTATCCGCTTGGCGAAGGAGCCCTGCCCAGGCGGCGGAGCCGGGCGGCGATTCCGTCAGGCTCTTGGCCAGCTCGGGCGTCGCTTGGGCCGTGACGGAGACCGCCTTCGTGGCGGAACTGCCGGTGTCCGTCACCGTCGCCGACAGGACGAATGCTTCGCCGGCCCAGAATACGTGACTTTCCCTGAATTTCGCCGGATACTTCGCGTTCCAGGTCAAGCGATTCTGCTCCCATTCGGGCGTATGCGCCACCTGTCCCGCGACCGTCAGCGGCAGAATCGGAATCTGCTTCGTAACGGCGTCGCCGGCTCCATGTCTGTCGGTGACGCTTAAGGTTACCGTGAACGCTCCCGTTCTGTTTTCCGTCAAATTCCCGGGAATCGTCATCTCCTTCGTGAATCCGGTCAGAGCGAAGCCGTCCGGAGCTTTTATCGTCCATACGAAGGAGAGCGGATCGCCGTCGGGGTCGGAAGACCGGTTAAGCAGCATAATCGAATCGCCCTCGTAAGCCGGTTTCGGCAGCCAATCGAAGTCCGCAACCGGCTTGCGGTTAATGACCGCCACTCGCTGCACGGCCTGCGCGGACTGGCCCTTCGAGTCGGTGACGACTTGGCGGATCTCGATGACGCCGAGCGAGTTGAACTGCGTCGTCCACGTGCCCCGATTGGTAGAACGGATCGCTTCCATGCCGTTCTCCGTCATGTTGCGTACGTAGTAGGCATGCTTCAAATTCGCGGCCGGACCGTCCTCCTTGTCCCAAGCCGTCGACGTAATCGTAAACGGCTCGTTCGCATAATTCGAGGAAGGCGTAACCGTAAAGCCCGGAATCGGCGGTTCGTCCGGCAGCACCGGCGTGTCGATGTCGATCGTCTGCTCCGCCCAGTAGCTCCATGCGCTGTATTCGTCCTTCACCTGCATGCCGACGCGGTAACGACCTTTCATCTGAGGCGTAACAAGCTTCTGATTGACGATATCCCCGTCCGGGGTGATGTAATAATAACGCCATTCCAGTACGCCCCGGGTCGTCCGGTAATCGATTCCCGTGTTCTCCGTGCTGTAGTTGGTCGGGCCGAGCCAGCGATCGGGATCGTAGCTCGCGTCGTTCCAGACGACCGTGTTGTCCGTCGGATGAACCGATACGGTGAATTGCGCGACCGGCCTCCGGTGAACGGTAATGATCTGCCAGAACTCGTTCGACCACTTCCGGTAGCCCCCGAACATCATATCCGGGAACGGATAATCCGGATGCGGATCGTCCTGCGCCTTCAGCGTTACGCGATAGTTGCCGACTTTATCGAACTCCAGCGCCGGGCTCGTCAGCGTCTGACCGTCAAGCTCGGACAATCCTTGGTTGTTCAAGAACTTGGGCGTGTGGGAGATCGACCATAGATTGTTCTGCGCCGCCGGGTCGTCTTCAGGGTCCGAATACGTCATGTTGCTGTAGCGTACGTTCGCCGTTGCCTTCCCTTCGTCCCAAATGGCATAGCTGGCCGTCCACTCTACGTCCGGATTCGTGAGATCCTTCTGTTCAATTCCGGCGAACGAAACATAGGATTTGTCCGAGAACGGGCCGAACTTGCCGGACTGATAGGTCTCGTCCGTAATTTCGAAATACGGAACACCGTCTAAGAATACTTCGATTTTCTTATTCTGAGTCGCGATTTTGAAGTTGTATGACGTACTGGCTTGAAACGGATAAGCCACGCTTTTCAGCACCGTGCGCGTACCGTTGACGTACCTCGACAAAAATAACTTTAAGCCATCCGTCTCTACGGCATAACGATATTTCGGGTTGGTCATTCGGAACGAAAATCCGGCTAAAGATTGGTCCTCTTTGGGAGAATCCATTTCCATCGTAAAGGTGTATTCCGCGTCTTCATACGAAAGCGGAGACACGAACTGCCCTAACCGGAATCCCTTGTACGCGGACGAGGCAGTTGGCGTTCCCACGTCAAGGAACATGTGCGCGGAAGCTGACGGCCCACCGCCGGCCATACTCATCGCGAAGGCAGTATCGTACATCGACAAGTAGATCCCGTCCCCCATGTACTCCCCATATCTTAAATAAGTGGTCGTCTCGGTAGACACGATCGGGTTATAGGCACGCTTGTAGTATTCAAAGGATGCAAAGTTATTCAGCTTCGTTTCGAGACCATCGACGGTCGAAGATAGCCACCCCGACTTAAATTGTCCTGCATAATTGATATAGAAAGGAGGATTAAAGTTTTGCCGGGAGGAAGCCGGTCTACCCATCGTCCAAGGACTCACTTCACCTGTCGTTAAATCGACAAGCTGGCTGTAATAATAATTGCCCATCGAACCCTGTACCGCAGCTGCAGTCCTCGTTATTGCTTGCTTGGTGACATTGTTTATCGCTAGAACCGCGCTAGTCTCCAAGTTGAGATCATAAGGCCCCGGCCATCCGTTAGCGTAATAGGTTCCCTGAAGCCTTGCTTTGATGCCAAACGTAAAATCCGGTTTCAGTTGCACGAGATAATACCCCGCTGACGATTCTGGATTAAGCGCCGGATCGATGGACACTGTAGAGCCGTTTACCGTTCGACCGCAAGAATTCATGACATACGCATACTTATTGCCTTCCGCATCCTTGAACTGGTAGTTGGCATAGCCCCAGGAGCATGCGAAGTCTGCAGCCGGTTCGGTATAGATTGCGCCGTTCCATGATCGAACCTTTCTTTCGATTCGCTCGACTGTCGTCGGTAAAGCAACGGTTTTATCCATCATATTGCGACCTTGCCGATTATATCGCAGCATACGGCCCGTATTGGAAGTAAGGATCAAATCGTCACCGAGAACATCCGAAGCAGTGAGACTGGTATAACTTGATCTGGAGGATATCCTTTCGCCCTTTTCGTAGGAGCTGCTTATAAACTCTCCGGTGTAACCATCATAGACATGTACGTCCAGATGTCCGTTACTGCCGAAATCCGTTCTTGATCCATCATCGTTCCGATAGTAGTATGCATACGTCGATCGGATATAGACGACATAAATTCTGCTCCCGGCAATTTCATAAAAAATTGGCGTTTCCGCATTTGTCGCCGTGCCTGACGCGCCCGAAAAATCCCCGTTTTGCGCCTTGGTCCCCCAACTGCTATCCCTTTCTTTATCCTCTTCTGAAAAATAAGGGACCTTGTATCGATTAGCCGGCAGGTTTTCTAAATTCAGAATAAAATCATAAGGATTGGGGCCTGTCCAAAAATGCTTCAAGTTCTGCTCATAGTTGTAGCCATTGCACTGGGACATGTCCGTCGAACCGCCACAGGTCAGGATATAATCTTTGTAGTAGCCAGGTATTTTCGTCTTGTTAAGCGCGAACAGATGCCCATTCTGATCAAAATATATATAGGTTTTGTTTGACCTTACTTTAGATGCGAATCTAGTCACTTGAAGAAGCGAATAATCTTCTCCCGTGGTGTAGTTTGTGGTTGAGGACCAGCTGTTTTTAACTGGGACTAACAAAGGCTGCGACCGGGAATCTCGGGATGCGATCGCACGATAAGCGGATAGCCCGTTCGGACCTAACCCGTTGTCGCTGTGCGACGCAAATCCAGTCTGAGCGTCCCAGCCTCCGCCAAAACCAACCGACGCGGACGTTCTGGTCTGCGTCTCCATTCCCCTTCCCAAGCCGGCCAGCAGCGACCTTCCGTCTTTTTGCCACATATAAGGACTATTGACGATTTTACTGGTCGTATTCGTATCATAGAGATCCCATTCCAAAATTTGCGCAACGGGAATTCCGTCCTCTGTCGGAGGCTTCGGAATCTCGTTCTCGCCCTCGATCAGGAAAGACACGCTCGGAGCAAGGTTTACCACGTCGATAATACGCGAGCTTTCGGGCTGCGTATCGGACGCCCAGGCGCATTTCCCCCAGTCTTCGCACACGCGCGCGTCCAGCAGGAACTTGCCTACTTTCTGCGGCCTTAGAACAACTTTCGTCAAATCCCCCCCAAGCATCTCTGTCCATGGTTCGTCGAACACGCCGTTGTTATTCGCATCGTATTTGTAGCGATATTGGATGCTGACTATCTTGTCGCCGTCAGGGCTGTACGACTTGTTGAAAATATTGAAGTCGCTTGGCCGAATGCCTAAAGGCGGCACTTCCAGCACCCCGATCGGAGGCTCGTCGGGAAGCACGGTCAGTTGATGCGATGCGGCGTATTCCGATCTCAATCCCGCGCTATCCACAACCTCTAGACGAATCGTCTCCGTTCCCGGAGTCGTATAGACCTCCTTCTTGTTCTCCCAGATGTACTCGGCAATCGCTCGTCCAATCGGGCTGTAACTTCTCTCACCGCTAAACGGTGACGGCAGCGGACGTCCCTCTTTCACCTTCGTCGGCCCTGTAATGACCGGAATCGGGTTCTCGGGAATGACGTTGATCGAAGCGGTTCTCCTCGATTCCGCACCGAACGTATCCCTTGCGATTACCGTGATGGAATGCGAGCCAAGCTCTGTTGCCTTCAGCATATAATGCGCTTCACTATGTTCCCACAGCCCGTATTCCTCCGGTAAGCTTCGAATCCAGGAGCTGGAGCTGCCGCTGAATAAGAACGTGTACGTAATCGGATCTCCATCCGGATCGTAAGGCTCCGGCGGATTGCTCATATTGTTGTAGATAATTCTCAAATTTACGGGACGATTGATCACGACTTGATGATCCGGTATCGTTCCCGTGCGGTTGGACTCCTTAAAAAATCCGACTGAAAAAATGGGCGGGCGATTATCGGAAGGACTTGTTATCTCCAACGGCTTCTGGTTGACCCATCCTGAATTTCCGCAGTCTGCCGTTACGCGAATGGAGATAAAGTTAGTTCCCACGCCCAAGATGCCTGGATAAGAAGAGTAGGAAAAAGCCGTCGTTTCCGTCTGACTGGTTATTCTTTTACTGACCCAGGTCGCGCCGTCTTTCTCGAAATAGTACTCGTGATACAGGTACTTACATGCCGGAGGAATGACGAAGTCTTTCGGCTTCAGCGAGAAGCCGTCCCTCCATTTAATCGTCTGCGACGGCAAAATATCGAAGTTTCCGGTTACCGCGTTCTCGTAAAAGAAGGAGACATAAGCCGTTTTCTGCGTAATCGTAAGGCTTACAGCCGCATTCTTCGCCGAATTGATCGTATCCGAGTATGCGGCTCCGTACGAAACGCTGCTTCCCACAACCGTCCCGTAAGAAGATTTGGGACTTACGGTGCGATTGGCGGGCAATGGACTGACCGTTTGCGACTCTCGCCCCTTCTCGCTATAAGCTCCGGTTCCGGATTTCACCATGTGCCGTATGTTGATTGTGCCATCGTCGGTCTGCGGTTCATAGTACAAATTTAAGTAGTATGTATCGTATTTCCCATCATACGTAAAGGTTTCCGGGGGACCGTTCGTCATCGCCCCGCCGCTGGGCTGACTGACCGTACTTTTCTTGTACCCGACATATCGATAATTCGGAGTCGCAGCCGGGACGATGGTGTAGCGTTGCCCAGCCACTATACTTTGCGATGGATTCGTAAAAAGGGCGTCGATATTCTGCCCGCTCGTTGTAAAGTGAGTGACCTTAAGATTGGCTTCCAGTTCAAATTCAAGGACAACAGGCACGAACACTCGGACGACTTTCATGGGGTCCTGAACAAATGGGTATGGGTTGTCGAATTGTTCAGTAACAACATATTCTCTTTCAGATTCTAAATCGGCATAAGCCGTAATCTTAAAACTAATATCACTTGTGCCTCGTCCCGTTTTGTTGGATACTTCAATCTTTCGTATATTTTTACTTATGTGACGCTGATAAAGTGAAAAACTTTCTCCAGTTGGACGAGAGTTATTGAAGTATTCCTCATCCAACCCACTTTCACCGAATTCCCTAACCTTGATATCTTTTACCTTTCTTCCTGGAAAATTAAAGGTGTAGGGATGAATCATTTCTACATTGGTTTCACCGTAATAATTGTTATATACCTTCTTCTCATAATCCCATGTACCGTCGTTTTTGCTCCAAATTTCCGTGTACATGAACGCCACGGCGTAACGTTTCGTGTCGGCCGGATTTTCCGGTGGATACCCTTTCGGCTGAATCCAGCTATTGCCCCCGAGAATCGCAGCCTCCGCTTCTTGGGGCACAATCGGTACAAGAGGAGCCAAAAAAGAGATTATGAGCAAAAGGCTTAGTATTCTTTTACGCATTCTCTTGTGCATCCCTCAACCTCCTACTCACTTCAAGGGATTTTCGATTAAAATGTAGCCTGGATAATCTGCTGTAATAGAGATATAATCCGCTTGTTGGATCGTGTAATCTCGCCTTTTAACATCCGTTGGACGGGAAACATAGTAATAAATAAATCGAAAGTCCCCCTGATTCTCTTCTGCGAGAAAACTTCCATTTGCAAGCATAGCCTCCCGCTTTGGATTTAAGTAAACTAATCCATTTGGCATAACACCTTTATCCGTTGTCGTCGCACGAATCCATACTCCGCGATCATTGGAAGACATATCAAATCGATAATAAGCTTCCCCCCTCACCATAAAAGGCAGATCATCCGCAGTAACGACATAGGCCAGAGTGGCAGGTTTGCAACCTTTGTAACAGATGACAAGAAGGTCTTCATCCCCACCTTCGAAATACTTCTTAAACGGATCAATACTCACAGGCTCTATCAGATCGCTCAGCTCCGGAATATCCTTGCTGCCAATCCAAACAAAGCGAGTCGCCTTGTCCCACTCCACCTTCTCTCCCAACGCTTCGGAGATAAAGCGAAGCGGCACATAGGTCCGTCCGTTCACTTCCTTGGCCGCGACGCCCAGCGCCAGTTCCTTGCCGTTCACCGTCGCCGTCTTCGCGCCGATGACCAGCTTTACCGTCCGGTCCCCTTTGACGATCGTAATTTCCTTGCCCTTCAGATCAAGCTTGCCCCCCAGCTTGTCCGAGACGAAACGAATCGGTACAAGCACCTGGTTGTTCTCCATCTTGGGCTTCTGGTCGGGAAATTTCACTTTACGGGCGTTCACAAGAACTTCAATTGCTTGAGGCGCGACTTTAGGAATGGAAGATTTCTGATCTGCGGCAATAACGGCAGCGGGAATAACAGCCACGGCCAGCAGCATTACGATCAAGATCCATAGCGACATTCGTTTCATCATTTTACTTCCTCCAGTATGGGATCGATTTTAGTCCATTTGTTTAATTCGTCGGATTTGAACTGCCGCAGCCGATCTCTCGATAGCGGATCAGCGGCTCTGACTTCCAGGAAGCTTTCCATCATGACAACCGTCTCAGCCCGGGTAGAGGTGCGATTAATTTGCAGCGTCCGATCCGGGAAGCCGTTTACGATGCCTGCTCCATAGGCTAAAGCGATAAACGGTACATCCCGATTCTGAAACTCCTGTCGATCTTCAAACGGCATATCCCCCTTCTTGAGGACCTGAAAGCTCTCTAAATATTCGCCGTAGGAAGCCTCCGTCGCCAACGCCCGGGCGATAATGCGCATGATTTCGACTCGTTTGATCGGACGATTGTAGTCTGTCGAGTCCGTCTCGTCCAGAATGCCGAATTCAAACGCCGCGAACACATACCCCTGATACCAAGGCAATCCGCCTTGAGAATGAGGAAGCCGAAGCGCATCGGCCATCATCTTGACGAATTCCGCGCGGGTGACGGAAGCCGCGGCGTTAAACGTTCCGTCCGGATAGCCATTCACATATCCCTGCGATACGGCTCTCTCGATCTGACTCTTCGCCCAGTGCCGCTTCGGGATATCCTTGAACGAAGTCCCCGGGGCTGCGGCGCCGACCGCTCCCGACACTGCCCATGCAACCAAGCTCAGCCCGACGAGCGTGGCGCTTCTTTTCCTCATTAACGATCCCCCCTCACGTAAAAATTCAACAAATACCGATAAAAAAACACCAGCAAACAAAGGGATGTCTCCCCAGTCGGCGTGGTGCTTCCTCGCGTAAAATTATCCTGTTTTCAGTTAATTTATTACATTAACGACAATTCTGTCAAGCACACTTTGACAAATCGTTACAAATCGTGCTTTTATCCGACTCTCTCATTCAAAGCTGCTGCTCGTAAGCAAGCTGATGACCGTCCTCGAAGCCTTTGGCAAAGCCGATGTTGTACCCTTCGTTATACGCTTGGTTAAAACCCGCCTGGTACGAGGAGCCGCCCCCTCCGACGCTTCCGGCCCGCCCCTTGCCCGCCCGCCTTCTCCGAAGATTACGCTTGCCGGCGATTTTGCGGGAACGAAGCTTGCCTTTGCCTGCTCGGATCTTGCCTCTGCGTCCGGGCTTCTTGCCGCTTCTGCCGGAGATGGATTTCTTCCTTCCGCCGGTGCGGGCGGAACGCGATTTGCCTTTCAATTCGGGACACCTCCGGTCGCTTAGCTTAATTACTTGCGTCTCACCGCCTCGGATAACCATGGCTCGGCCGGCGTTCCGATGACGGGAGGCCGCCAGCTGTGCCCGGTTACCGTTCTCAGCAGCGCCCCTTGCATCCCGTTGAGCACCCGCACGTGCTCATGCAAAGTCGCGGGGGAGACGCCGACATGATCCGTCACGTCCGCTACGTTTTCCAGTATTTTCGCTAACGCTTCTTGGCTTCTGGAGATCGCGCCCATCAGTTGCAGCTTGATTTCCCATTCCCGATCCGGCCGGTTCATCTTTCGCGGTCTCCCATGTCGTATCCTCCGAACATGGACCCCATGCCGTCGGACTCTTCGTTATCCGGATTGAGGATCACTTTCATGTTGCGGCTTAGCCCGTTGCACAGCTTCGTCAATCCGTCCAGAACCTCGACGTTCTGCTCGTTCCACTGCATGCAGGTCGTAAGCTGGTCGTTATGCGCTTCGTACGTATCGTTCGTAATATGGGTGCAGAGCCAATTGCGGACTTTTTCGGCCTCCGCGGCCTTCGCTTCCAGAATCATGGCTACGTTCCACTGCATCTTCGCAATGGCGTCGAGCGTGAGATGATAAGCTTCCTCCCGGTTCATCTCATCTCCCCTCCTTTCTCCTCGCCGCTGCTACTCCTCGTCGCCGGAATCCCCGATCGCCTTTACGACGTTGGTTAAGCTGTCGGCGACGGCTTCCTGCAAATCCGCAAGGCTGTTCAAATAAGAAATGACGTTCTTCGTTACGTTAGACGAACTATCCAGCAACCCGTTTAAGCCGTTCAACTGAGGATGCTCATCCGGCAGCGCCTGGACGAGATGAGCCATCCGTACGGCCACATGCCGCTTGGCATCCAGTATTCTGGCCATCTGTTGATGGGATCTGGAGAGGTGGACGACGATTTCGGTCAACAGCTCCTGCATGCCAGCCATACCCTCCCTTAAGCCAAAGTGCATTCTCACGCAACCAGCACCAAACGTCTAGTTCCCTACAGCATATGCCGCCAATCAGCGCTTGCCACAGGAGCAATCGCCTACATTAGCGCGCCTTTTCGCGCGGCGAAACGCCAATAAGGCCTATCGTCCGCCACATGAAGACAGCCGACAATAAGCCTGACCGACTCTTCTCGCGAAGGCGCCGTTCATTCGCTCCTTCCCCTACAGCACTTGCTTCAGTGCAGGGGGAGCGATAATCGGCAGACCTTCCTCCGCTTCCGCCAACTGCTCCACGGAGATCGTCCGCGCCGGTTTAAGATGCAGCTGCCAGGACCTCATCACCGATGCGCTGACGATTCTCCGCGCTTTGCCGTTCTCCGCGTAGAACAGCGTCCCGTCCTCCAGCTGCGCGACGCCGGATTCCCATCCGGATGCGCCGTCCAGCCCCCGCCATCGCGCTTCCACTTCCTGAACGGAGATCGGATCGCCAAGAGGCCAGCGCTTCAGGTCGATCTGCGACAGCCTGACGGCAGGAAACGTAATCGAGCCTTCCACCAATCGTCTCTGTCCCTGCTCGACCCAGTAGTAATTCGCACCGATCCCCTGCACGACAATTCTCTCGGGGAAGAAGGAAGCCGCGTGAAGCGGAATCCCTTGCGTTAAAGCGAGTTGACTGCGAACCTGCTGAATCCATTCGTACGGGTTGCGCCATTTGTCCATGAAGTACTGCTGGTTGCGATCGTTGACCTCCTGGAACCGGTCCCCCAGCGCTTTCATGCTGACGCTCCCGAAATGATGAATAAACGTATCCTGCGCCATAACCAGGCTTTTTTCCATTAACCGTACCCGAATATTGTAGTCGTCATCCTCGAAGTTGCCGATTTCGAATCCTTCGTCGAAGTAGCCGATCGCTTCGAACAGCTCGCGCCTGAACAACAGGCAGAACCCGGTCAGACGATCCACTCTGCGCCACTTTGAAGGATTCGACTGGTTGTATTCCTTGGCAAAAGCGGGCATATCGGCAATATCCGTATAAGGGACGTCGATCTTCTGCTCGCCGCTGATATAGTTCGTCATCGGTCCGACCATGCCGATCGTTTCGTCGCTGTTCAAGCACGCCAGCAGGTTGTCGAGCCAGTTCTCCGTCACCAGCGTATCGTTGTTCAGCAGCACGATCGTGCTTCCCTTGGACATCATCATTCCGACGTTGATTGCACCTGCGAACCCGAGGTTTTTTTCCAGAACCCGGAACCGGACCTGTCCGCCCAGATCCTGCAAGTAGGCAGCCGTCCCGTCGGTCGAAGCATTATCCACGACAATGATCTCGTAGGGCAGATCCGTATGGTCGAAAATGCTCTCGATGCACGGTTTCACCAGGTTTAATTGATTATAAGTCGGGATGACGATGCTCGTTCCTTCGAATAGAATCGGATAGCTTTGCAGTCCGGACTGCACGCCTTCCCGGTATCCGTCCCCGAATCCTTCGCGGTGGCGGATTTGCCGGGCTTCGCGTTGCCGGCGGGACCTTCCGCCGGCAGCTTTCGATCCGGTACGAGAAGGCCTGCGCCGCCCTGTCCGTTTGACCTTGTTTCTCGTCGCGGCCATTCCTCTCACCTCCTGCTCCTATTGCCTTTCGGGTTGGGCAAGCCCGGCCATTCGATCGGCCAGATGCCCGAAATCGAACGTCACCTTGCCCCCCATTCCCGCCAGATGGACCGCTATCGGAATCGCGGGAATGCCGGCAGCTACGAGAGCGATATCGTAATCGTATTGCATCGCCTGGGCCACGACCCGAGGAACGTCGGCGTAGCCGTTAACCGGGGTTACCGCTCCGACCACTTCCAGCCCTTTGTCGACAAGCGCCTGCCGAAGCTGCAGCGCCACGTCCCCGATGATCAGAATTTTGCGTCCCTGGAACAGCCGGAGCAGCAAGCCCTGCTCCTCCATCGTGTAGTTCATCGTGGACGTCGTATAGCGAAGCTTGCGATAATCGATGCCATGGGCGCGCAGAACGGCGAACAGCAACGGTTGAAAATGAGGATGACGCGACATCGGGACTCCGATCAGCGTAGCCACCTTGATGCACTCCGCCAGCTCGTCGCGCGCCTGCAGATTCGGAATCGTCACGCCCGCATAAGGGAGAAAGCCTCCCGCTCGCCGGACTTCCTCCAGAGACAGAACCATTTCCTGCGCCAACGTCAGCAACTCCCCGTCTCCGAGACGAATGAAAGCGTAAGACCGCTTCTCTCTAAGCGCCGCTTCCAGCTCCTCGTAGACCGCCGAGCTATCCAACAGAGGGATGCCCCGCTTCCTGAGCGATTCGATTCCGGCATTGATCGCCTCCCTGGCCGTAATGTCCGGGATAATCATATCCGAAGGCAGATGCTCCTGCAGCATGCGCTCGCCGCCTTCGATCATCCCTTCCTGAAATCCTTGCATGTAGCTGCGCTTCAATTCTTGGGCCCCTTCGCCCGACTGTTCTAGCTGGGGATTGGGAGCGAGAGGCGTTCTGCGTTTTCTGCCGAGACGCCTTCGGCGAGATAAAGCTTTCCCCTTCCCTCCCGCAAGCTTTCGGACGTTTTTTTTGGAAGATCTCTTACCCGGCTTGGCCGTCGCAATCGACTTGACGGCTTTCGGCTTCAACGCCGGCTTGGCCGGGGGACGCGGTTTCTCCGTTTTGGGCGCGGGAGGGACGGCCGCCGGCTTAACCGGCTTGCGCAAGCTTGGCTGAATCATGAAATCGCCCCCTTTAATCTCCTTCCCGCTTCTTCCAAAGACTCGAACGTGCCCGCATCCGTCCACCAGCCGGTCAGTTCCCGATAGGTCAGCTTGCCGGTCGCGGCATAAGCGTTGTTCACGTCGGTAATTTCCAATTCCCCTCTGCGGGAAGGCTTGACTCCGTCAATCAGCTCGAATACTTCCGTATCGTAGAAGTAGAGCCCGGTTACGCAGAAATCCGACTTCGGCTGTTCGGGCTTCTCTTCGATCGTCACGATCCGTCCGCTTTCCTCATCCAGCAACGGTACCCCGTACCTGCGCGGGTCGTCGACCTTTTTCAACAGCACCATTGCTCCTTCGGACTGCCTGGCATACTGGTCGCAATATGGCTGAAGGCTTTCTTCGAACAGATTGTCTCCGAGCAGCACGACGAATTTATCCTTGCCGTTCATGACCGGCCGAGCCAATTCCAAAGCCTGAGCGATTCCTCCGGCTTCTTCCTGGACCCGATACACGATCGATACGCCCCAATCTCTTCCGCTGCCCAAAACCTCCGCAAAACTGCCGAGCGCGGACCGGTTCGTCACGATGACGATATCCCGGATGCCGGCTTCTCTCAGCTTCGTAATTCCGTGGCAAATCATAGGATACGTGCCTATAGGAAGCAAGTGTTTGTTCGTCCAGTAGGTGAGCGGCTTCAGTCGAGTTCCCGTGCCGCCCGCCAAGATGACAGCCTTCAAAAGCGATACCTCCTCATAGTAAGGGGCATAGACAGCCCTTTTTTAGACAAACGCCCGAGGATCAAGCTGCCATTTATCCATAAACCTCTTATAATTTCGTTCGACGAGCAGAGATTGCTGCAATGAGCCTTCCCTCTTAAAGCTGGCGCTTCCCTCGTGATAGATCAAAGCGTCGTGACAGACGATCAAGCCGAATCCGTGAAGCCTCGCCCGCAAGCAATAATCGTCGTCCTCGTAATGACCGGGCGAGAATCTTTCGTCCAGCAAACCGATTTTCTCCATCAGTTCCCTTCGAAAAACGAAGCACAGTCCGACAATCCGTTCGACCCGCTTCCTCTTCGCCGGATCCGGCACGTTCACGGCTTCCGCGATTCTCAGAAACTCTTCCAGATCCTCGAACGGATAATGCACCTGCTGCGAGCCGCTGGCATAGTTCGTAACGGGACCGACGATGCCGATGTCCGCGGAGCTATGCAAAGCCGACGACAGATTGGCGAGCCAATTGCGCGTCACGACCGTATCGTTGTTCAGCAGAACGATCGTGTCTCCGGAAGAGAGGCGCAGCCCTTTGTTGCAGGCAATGGGAAATCCTTCGTTGCGCGGAAGAGACACGAGCGTCAGCCTCTCCCGCAAACACCAGGCCGCCGTGTCATCCCGGGACCCGTTATCCACGACGATGATTTCATGCGGAAGATCGGTATAGCGGCGAATCGATTGCACGCATCTCTGCAGCAAGTCAAGACCGTTGTACGTCGGAATGATAATAGAAGCTTTGGTCATGTCACCCACTCTCCCAATAGGCCTCGATTGCGCGTCGAATCCGCGAAATGCATCCGATTCCCTCTGACGCCAAGCGCCTCTCTCCAGGCTTCGGCATGATCGCCGGCAACTTTCTTCCATCTCGAATCGGCATAATCCGGCAACGCCCCCCCTCGTACGAAGCCTCCCGTTCCGATTCGAAGTCCCTTCAGTATCGCTAACGCGTGCGCCTTAACCGGCACGGACAGCGCGCCTGCGCCAAGCGAGTCGAGCGCCTGCCGGGATAATGCGAACGGAAGCACGGACAGGGAATTGATCTTCAAATCCTCTCTCTTCAAGCTCGCGTTCAGAAACTCGTGCAGCCGCTCGATTGCTTTGCGGCGGCGGAACGTCCCCATTCTCGAGCCGAGATCATTCAGGACGACGTCCAGCTTGCCGTCGCACTCCCATAAGAAACGCGCAAGCTGATCGGACCCGACGGGTTGCTCCCCGTCGACGAACAGTACCGTGTCGGCTCCGGTTAGTTTAGCGCCCAGAGCCCGTCCGATATCGGGGTCCACCCGGTCCGGCAAAACGACGACGACCGCGTTGCCAAACCCTCTTGCCAGCGCGAAGAGACTTTCGGTCGGCTGTCCGGCGACGATCACGATCTCGTGCAGCGGTAAAACCTCCAGCTGGGACAGCGTCTGAAACAGCGCGGTCTCGTTCTCTCCCGCGTACACGACGGCAGACGCCTTCATCTGCAGAGGGACCGGACAGATCGCGGCGCGCACTCCCGACCCTTGCATAAACCCGGCCGCATAATGCTTGCCGCGCTGCAGCGTCAGCCGCCAATCCGCTTTTCTTCTCCCTGCGGTGTCCCGAAATCTTCGCTTCCAACTCTCGAGAACGGCTTCGCGAAGCATTTCCGGCGTGCCGGGCTGACTTCCTCGCCAAGCCGCTCCGTCGTTTGCTCCCGCGGCATAATCGGCGTACGTTCCCGTGCGCGCGGCCGGTTTCCTCCTTTTGGTGGCGCCGGTTTTCGGTCGAAGCTTCCTGCTCCGAGAGGGACGAACCGTTCGCCTGCGTGCGGAAGGACGGACGGCTCGCTTAGTAGAGCGGCGCTTTTTCTTCATCTCGCTATCTCACCATCCCTCTTTGGCGGAAGCCGTCCTCGTATCCGCCCCTGAAGTCCGTATGCTTGAGCCACCAATGGATGGCTTCCAGATGATCGCCTACGATGAGCGGCTCCAGGGAGTTCGTGCGTTCCCTTTTTAACCGCACAGGATTGAGCTTGCCGACATTGACCGGGACGACTCGTTCCACTTTAAGTCCGTGCCGGATCGCCATCGTATGCGCAAGGGGCGGAACGGACAGCGCCGAGCAGCCGAAAGCCGACAAAGCGCGGCGGCTGATCGCATGAGGAATGGCCGTCATCGAAGCCCCGGCCAGATCAGGCCGCCCAAGCAGCGTGTTAAGGGCATGTTTGGCCAGGACGACTCCGTGCACGACGGGAAGGTCGACCGGGCCGGAATAATCGTTAAGCGCTACGTCCATCCCTCTCGCCACCGCGTCGACGAACACTCTCAGCTTCGCCGCCGGAATGACCATATCCGCGTCGATGAACAGCAGAATATCTCCCATTGCTTCTCTGGCGCCGATCGATCTGCCGACATCGTGTCCTAGCGGACGGTCGTAGACGAGCACCTTGGCTCCGCTTCTTCTCGCGATGTCCAGGGAACCGTCCGTCGAACCGTTGATGACGACGATCACTTCCGTATGCGGATGCACGCGAAAAGCTTCCCTTATCACCCTCCGCAGCGTCCTCCGTTCGTTCATGACCGGCACGATGACCGAAACCTTCGGCGCCTGCCACGGGTCTCCCGTCAGATGGATCGGTTCTTGAGCGTCGAGATTCTCTTGTTCGGAAGCCGCTTGCCGGATCGGCCGTTTGCGTCCTTTACCCGCGAATTTCGGTTTGCGCATGCGGGAACTGCGTCTCCCGCCATGAATCGCCAATCCATTCACCCCCTCAGGTTCGGGCAAGGGTATACAAGACATAGTATGTGTGACAAGTTCATGTGCCTCATCAATTGGCCTACTCGTGCATACTTATGGTATTTGCCCCCTTAATTCGGCGTTGCAAAATGTAAGGAGCCAAGCGTTCGTTAACTGCCCGCGCTTGCTTGACACCGACTAAAAAAATCCCCTCACTCAACAGTGTTGAATTCACGGTAACATGAACTCTTTTTTCACTGTCTATCGTAAGGGGATAGTACCGCATGAAGCCGCCGCGACCTAGCCTAAATTAAGTCCATTCTTCTTGGCATGCTCCCCGGGTGTAACTCGCCTTTATTTCGTCACGATAAAGTTAGGGAGATTTTTTTCAAGATAATTCATTCTTTCCGAATAATCTTGTTCTGCATGAGTTTCCGAAAGGATATGGTTCGACACTAACAAGTCATAAAACGATTTCAGCATCTGGGCTGATATAGCGGAAGTAATCATCATTCTTTGACCGTCGATCAGAACGGAAGATATTTTTTCAGGCTGTACAAGTTCAATCTGTACACCGTTCCTATCGATTATGAGATACATCTCCTTTACATTTTCAAACACTAAATGTTTTACTTCTGCCCCGTTTGCCAAGCGACTCTGAACTTCTTCTATTGAATAGCCCGGATTTCCATCATTTATCAGCAGCCATTTTGCAAATTCTTTTGCATCGATTTCATCTGTATCATATTTTTTCCAAACCGCGCCATTATCTTTGCTTATCTGTATGGTGTTATCCGTCATGACACGAAGAGATATTTCTTTGTCCATATAAACTGCGCGATACTTCGAATCCATAAGGCTGTCTATCAACTTCGGTACATCATATTTCTTGTTGAATGTTAAATCGTGCGGCATTAAATCAGTAGCAGTGCCACCTTGCGATAATGCGGGCACTATTTCGGTAGTGATAGCACCTTGATATAATGCGGGTACTGCTTCGGCTGAAGGTTCGGCTATTGGATTGTCGACACCCGTAGAAGCTTCCGTTTTGTCCAATGCAGAAGTCGCAAAGATGACAACGACACTGGCTACAAGCCCAATAGCGAGCAGCCTCGTGGCGATCGTGATTTTCTTGGTTTTCATGATCGATATAATCCTTTCTTCGGTTGAGCTTTTGGAAAAGCTGCTAATCATCGGCGACAAGCCGATTTTCTTTTCTTCCAAACGTACAAGTGCTCTAGCATAAGTAGGTTTCGTGTTTTCCCCCCATTTTCGTATGACTGTTTCATCGCAGAATAGCTCGATATCGCGGTTGGCAAGGATATACATGACCCATACGAAAGGGTTGAACCAATGGACGCATACGCTAGTGGCAAGAATCCATTTGTTGAGCGTATCGAATCGCTTGATATGCGTAAATTCGTGGGTCAGGATAAGCGCAAGCTGTTTCTCATCGTCATAGTCCAAATTTTTCGGCAAGAGTACAACAGGCCGAAAAATACCGTATGTAAGCGGAGTTGAGATATGATCCAGTTGCCTGATTTGAACATCTCGCCATAACAAATTTGAATGCTGCCATTTTCTTATAAAATCGTTTCTAATAGGCACAGCCATTTTGTAGATTGTGCGATACCTTAAATGCGGAATGATAAAAAATAAAGCGCACAACGTGCAACCAACTAACCACCCCCATACAAATGGCGATATTTGTGAAGCCGTCTTCAATGGCATAATCGGCGCGGTCACAGGATCTGCAATTGGCGGCATGATTACCGTAGTTCCATTAATAGATGTTGAACTTCCTGGCGTGGAAATCAATTTCGGCGATGTAAACATTCTGCTTAAATGTTCCGCTGCCGTAAAAATACTAAATTGCGATTGAACTGAGACAGGTACAAGCAATTGAATGAGCGCAACGCCCCAAAGAAACCTAAAGGTCATTTTGGGCAGCTTGTGAATAAGCAAGGAACGTAAGAAAATAACTGCAAAAATAAAGACGGATGATGATATACTCATTTGAAGTAACGACATTCCCTCACCTCATTCCAAACTATCGATTAGACGTTTTAAACGGTTTATTTCTTCCGTCGATAACCGTTTCTGTCCCAACAATGAAGCAATCAGTCTGTCGGGGGCGCCATCATACATTTTATTTATTAATTCTGTTGTTTCGTGTTCCTGCGCTTGCTCTCGTGTAACAAGCGCATGACAGACGAAATTGGGCTCCCGTCGCTCGATTGCCCCTTTATCAAGGCATCTCTTGATGATGGTATACGTTGTTGTTTTACTCCAGCCTACTTTTTCTTTTGTAATTTCTGCAATTCTCTTTGCTGGGGTATCGCCATCTCTCCACAAGATTTCCATAATATTAAGTTCGCTATCGAATAGCTTCATAACCAAATGAATGCACCCCGTTCTCAATATTCTACTTCAGTAGAATCATATTTCTATATTCTACTACTGTAGAATCGACTTGTCCATATAGTCCTGTAATTTTCTTACACCAACTCTCTCTTCGCCATGCTGCCTATCGGCGTTGTCGTCCGTCCATACGATAAGGGCGTCGCCGTGGCGGAGGAATAAGTAAAACGGTCATTTCCCCCACAACGATAAAGTGGGAAAAATGACCGTACGGCATGACTCGAAACTATGCATTTGCTTTTTGGCCTAGCGCAATCCACTGAATGGCTCCCTGAGGTTCAGGGCCCAATCTCGTTCTGAACACAATCAGTTCCGCTTCATGAGGACGTTTGGCGGCAAGAATGCAGCTGCAAGCCGGATGATCCGACATCGCAACTAACGTGTAGGAATCATCGGAAAAAGCGATCGGAAACGGTACAATCAAACGCAGCGATTCATTTCCGCCTTGGAAGGCATAAGATCGGTTACCGAACAGCACGCCCACTCCTGGCCAGGGACCCGCCACAGGAGAAAAAGCAAGTTTCTCTTCGCTTACGCTGCCGTCCGCCAGATGTTCGCCCGTTACGCTGCCAGCTTCCAGCTTCGCCCCGCTCACGCTTCCGTCCGCCAGATGCTCGCCCGTTACGCTGCCCGCTTCCAGCTTCGCCCCGCTCACGCTGCCATCCGCCAGATGCTCGCCAGTTACGCTGCCCGCTTCCAGCTTAGCTCCGTTCACACTGCCATCCGCCAGATGCTCGCCAGTTACACTGCCCGCTTCCAGCTTAGCTCCGTTCACACTGCCATCAGCCAGATGCTCGCCAGTTACACTGCCCGCTTCCAGCTTCGCCCCGCTCACGCTTCCGTCCGCCAGGTGCTCGCTCGCCACGCTGCCTGCTTCCAACTGGCGAGGAGTATTGTCGAATGAAGCTTCCTTCGCCGTGAATTGCGTCTGCTGCAGTTGGAAGAGCCTATCCCGCACCTCGGGTGCGAGCTTCGATTCGCTGACGCTTCCGTCCGCCAAATGAGCATCCGTAACGGATTGGGGCTTGAGGTGGCTGGAGGTGATCGTCTGCTCCCCGAGATGATAACCCAGAATCGAGCGCGGAATGATGTGCGACGAGCTTACGCTCCTGGCGGCGATTTTCTCCCCGTTCACCGCTCCCGGCGCCAACTGCTCCGGTCCGATGCTGCCTTCCTGAAGCTTCCCGCTCGCGATGGATCCGTCCGCTAGCTGCTCCGTCCCTACCGAGCCGATCGCCAGCTTCTCCGCCGTTACCGCGCCAGAAGCGATCCGTTCCTCCGTAATGTCCGCCCCCGCGAATTGCAGGTATTCGAACAACGGCGGAGACAGGTTTTCCAACACAACCGCTCCCAGGCCGAGCTTAGCCGTCGTAACCGCTCCATCCGCAAGCCGTTCCGGACCGACGCTGCCGTAAGCCAGCTTCTCCGCCGTTACCGCGCCGTCCGCCAGCTTCACGGTCCCGATCGCGCCGTCCGCCAGCGATTCCGCCTGAACCGCGCCGATCGCCAGTTGCCCCGTTCCGACGCTGCCACAAGCCAGCTTCGCCGTTGTTACCTCGCCGTCCGCGAGCTTATCGCTCGTCACCGCGCCTCTGAATAGTTTCTCGGAAGTTATCGCGCCGTCCATCAATTGGCTTGTGCCCACGCTGCCTCCGGCCAGCTTATCCGTCGTCACGACCCCGTCCACCAGCTTTGCCGTCGTGACGCTGTCGTTAGCCAACCGGTTTTCCGTTACCGCTCCAACGGCCAAATGTCCGGCCTTCACGCTGCCGTATGCCAATTTCTCCGCCGTTACCGCGCCGTCCGCCAGCTTTTCGGTTCCTACCGAATCGTTCGCCAGCTTACCCGCCTGTACCGCACCGTCCGCCAGTTGTTCCGAACCGACGCTGCCGCAAGCCAACTTCTCCGTCGTCACCGCGCCGTCCGCCAACTTTCCGGTTCCTACCGAATCGTCCGCCAGCTTCCTCGTCTGCACCACACCATCCATCAGCTGTTCCGGACCGACGCTGCCGTATGCCAATTTCTCCGCCGTCACCGCGCCGTCCGCCAGCTTTCCGGTTTCTACCGCACCGTCGGCCAATGATTCCGCCTGTACCGCGCCCGCTGCCAATTGATCCGTTCCAACGCTGCCACGCGCCAGCTTCGCCGTCGTCACCGCGCCGTCTCTCAGCTTGACGGCCGTTACGCTGCCGGGACTCAAAATATCTTCCGTAACCGAATTGAGCACCAGCTGACTCGTGCCCACGCTGCTTCCCGCCAGCTTATCGGCTGTGACGATTCCATCGAGAAGCTTCGCGCCGGTTATGCTTCCATCCGCTACCGCCTCCGTGAGGACCGCGCCCTTGGCCAAATGCTGCGCGCCTATGCTGCGAAAAGCCAGCTTCTCCGACGTAATCGCGCCGTCCGCAAGCTTTTCCCCGGTGACCGCGCCGTCGGCCAAGATCTCCGAGACGACCGCGGCGTCCGCCAACTTATTCGTTCCGACGCTGCCGTAAGCCAATTTCTCCGCCGTCACCGAACCGTCGGCCAACTTCCGATCCGTCACGCTTCCTTCGGCAAGAAGTTCCGACGTAATCGCGCCGACCGCCAATTGTCCGGAGCCTACGCTCCCGTAAGCCAGCTTATCCGTCGTTACCGAGCCGGCGTGAAGCTTCTCGGCCGTTACGCTGCCGTTGGCCAGAGTGTCGGACGTTACCGCCCCCCTCGACAAATGCGACGTTCCGACGCTGTCGGAAGCCAACTTCTCGGCTGTCACCGCGCCTCCGGCCAATTTATCCGCCGTTACGCTTTCGTTCGCCAATACGTCTTCCGTGACCGCTCCGGCCGCTAATTGCTCCGTTCCGACGCTGCCGGTCGCCAGCTTATCGGTCGTCACCGCGCCTCGAAGCAGCTTCTCTTTCGTGACGCTGCCGTCTGCCAGAATCGCCGCCGTCGCCGCTCCGAGCGCGAGCTGTTTCGTCCCGACCGCGCTGTCCGCCAGCTTATCCGCCGTAATAGCTCCGTCTCTCACTTTGTCTTCCGTTACGCTGCCGGCCGCAAGCGCCAGCTCGCCGACCGCTCCTTCCGCGATCTGCCTCGACCCCACCGCGCCGTCCGCCAGCTTATCCTCCTGTACCGAGCGCAAAGCAAGCTGCTTCGCGCCGATTGCGCCGTCCGCCAGCTTCTCTCCGGTAATCGAAGCGTTGGACAATTGGTCAGCCCCTACGCTTCCGTTAGCCATTTTGTCCGCGGTTACCGCACCGTCGACCAGTTTGCCGGTTCCTACCGCGCCGTCCGCCAGCACAGCCTCCGTCACCGAGCTTTCCGCCAGCTGTTCGGTGCCCACGCTGCCGCAAGCGAGCTTCTCGGCCGTCACAGCGCCGTCGCTCAGCTTATCCGACGTGATCGCGGAATCGGCCAGCTTGTAGGTCGTGACGCTGCTTGCGGACAGTTTATCGGCCGTCACGCCTCCGTCCGCGAGCTTTAGGCTGGTGACGGAACCGTCGGCCAGCTTCTCATCCGTAATCGTCCGGTCTTTGAGGTGAACGGCGCTGACGGCATTCGGTTCCAGTCTCTCCGCATCGATGCGCCGCTCGCCGTTTTTGGCCAATTCGAGCAAATCGGGAGCCAAATGGGAGATGGACACCGTGCCCTTGCGAAGATGGAAGCCGTGTACCGCCTCGGACTTCAGATGCTTACCGCTGACGCTTTCGATTTGAAGATGCTCCGTGCCAACGCTAAGCTGAGCCAGCTTTTTGGCTGTCACACTGCCGTCCGCCAGCTTATCCGCGGTAACGGCGGCATTTTTGAGCGCTGCTTCCTTCACGCTGCCGGCGGCCAAATGCCGCTCGCCGATCGCCCCTGCGCCGATATGCGCCGACTCGACCGCATCCCGCTTCAAGTGCGCCGACATAATCGCCTGCTCCTGGATGTGGTGCTCCTTCACCGAGCCCGGCGCGATTTTCCCTCCATCCACGCTGTTCGACGCGAGCTTGCCCGGGCCGACGATGCCGTCGTTCAAATGAAATTCGCGGATGCTTCTTTCGGCCAAATGAACGCCGAGTACGGCTTGCTCCGCCAGATGGCGGCTTTCCACCGAACCCGTGGCCAGGTGCGGCGACTTGACCGAACCGTGCGAGATTTTATCCGACGTGACGGCTCCGTCTTCCAGGCTCGCGGACGAGACCGCTCCTTCGCCTAAGTGAGCTTGCTTGACGGATTTCGGCTTCAGATGCTTCGAAGCGACGGCGCCTTCGGCCAGGGCGCGCCCCGTTACGGCCCCGTCCTGCAAGGCTTTGTCGAAGACCGCGTTCTCTGACAGCTTGTCGGAGCTGACGCTGTCGTCCGCCAGTTTGGCCGACGTCACCGCCAAATCCGCGAGCTTATCCGTGGACACGCATTCCGGAGAGAGCTTCAGCGAAGTAATCAGGTGATCGGTCAGATGGTGGGAAAATATGGACCGAATTCCGAGCTGCCGCTCTCCGACGGCTCCAGGAGCGATGTTCTTTTCCGTCACGGCCTCGATTTGCAGTGAGGTCGTGCCCACCGAACCGTTCGCCAGATGCACGGCCTCCACCGCTCCGGTGCGAATATGCCTGCCGTCGACCGAATCCGTGGCCAACGCACCCCCAACTACCGACTCGTGGCCGAAATGACGCGGCTTCAGCGCTCCTGCCGCTAAGTGTTCCGACGTGACGCTTTCGCCGGCCAAATGCTCCGTTCTAACGGAGGCGGCCGACAGATGCCCGCTGCCCACGGAACGCTCGGCCAGCTTGTCGGAGGTTACGGCGCCTTCGGCCATCTGCGCCGGGCCGATCGCTCCTTCCGAGACGTGCGCGGCTTGAACGGCGTTTTTGGCGAGCTGGACCGAACCGACCGCGCCGTCGGCAAGATGCACCCTGCCAACGGATTGGGCGGCAAGTTGACGGCCGTTAACCGAGTCGTCCGCGAGATGACGCTCCTCCACCGCCCCTTCGGCCAGCTTCTCGGATACGATACCTCCTTTGGCGATATGCCGAGATTGCACCGCCTCGTCTGCGATCTTGGCGGAGACGATGCTCTGGTCCGCCACCTTCGTCGACGTTATCGCTTGATCGACGAGCTTCAGCGTCGTGACGGACTGATCCGCCAGCTTCGACGCCGTAATCGACTCGTCCTGAAGATGTTTGGCATTAACGACCTCGTCCGCGAGATGATCGGCCTTTACCGTTGCCGGCCGAAGATGCTCGGATTGTACGGACCCAAGCGCCAGCTTTCTTCCGGTCACCGAACGATCCGCCATTTCCCTTGTACCCACGGCTCCGTCTTCGAGATGCTCCGCCGCGACGGCCCGCGGAGCCAAGTGCTTTCCCTGCACGACGCCCAGTGCCACATGATCGGCAACGATAAGTCCCTCGGTCAAGTGTTGAGACTCTATCGCTCCCCTTGCCACTTTATCCTTCGTCACCGCTCCATCGCGCAGCTTCGATGTTGTCACCGATCCTTCGGCCAGCTTGGAGGTGTCTACGATTTCGTTCGCCAGATTCTCGCTGCGGATCGCTCCGCTGCGGATTTTCTCGGACGTGATGCTCTGATCCTGCAGCAATTCCGAAGTGATGACCGAGACGTTCAAATGTTTGGACTGAATCGATCCCTCGGCGATTTTATCCGAGCTGATCGTTCTGTCCGCCAGCTTCTCCGACGAGACGCTTCCGTCGCGAAGCTTCTCGCCGGTAATCGACCGGTCGCGGATTTTCTGGCCGGAGATCGAATTTTTGGTCAGATGGTCCCCGACAATCGATTCCGATGCCAGCTTGGAGGACGTAATCGAACCGTCGGCCAGCTTGATTGCCGTGACGGAGAAGTCCGCCAGCGAATCGGTCTGGACGGAATCGGCCGCAAGATGTACGGCCTTCACCGCGAACGGGGCCAGCTTCTCTCCCGTAATCGCCTCGTCTGCGACATCGTCGGTATAGACGACGGGCGCCGGGCGGGACGGCATCCTTTTCTCGTCCAACTTGGCATGCCTGGCTTCTCTCTCCGAGGCCTCCTCTTCCTCCTGTTCCCGGAGAGCCTCCTCTTTCGCCATAGCCTCGTTCATCATCGCCACCAGCTCATCCGTGGACTGGACGCTTTCCGAACGCAGGGATTCGACGACCGCCACGATATCCGGCGGCGACGCGGCTTCCGGCAATTCGATCGCCGGAAGCTGCTCGGTCGCGATGGCCGCGAGCTCATCCGTCTCTTCGGGGCTCGCCGCGGTTTCCGCCGACGGCTGAACGGCTGCGTTCGCGGCCGCAGCCGGAGCCGGGACCTCGGCAGTGCTATTTTCGGATGTTTCGCGTTTAGGCTTGTCGCCCGCTTGACTCTCCGGCGCGGCAACGGCCGATCCGTGCACGGCCATCGGCTTCGTCTTCGACTTTTGTATGTCATCCAGCCATTTCAGCTCGAGTTTGTTCGGATCGTCGACGTAGTACAGCGGCTTGCGCGACTTCGGGGAATTGCCCGTTCGTTTCTTTTTCATGTCCCTCTCCTTCCTGTTCATCGAAGTCTTCAGTATCATATGCATTCACCTATGGGCGCGTCACGAGGATGGGCGTCCGTCCAGTTCCGTCCGCACTTGATCCCCTTATTTCCGCGAGCTATCCGTTAGGTTATAATGAAGAAACAATCGCAACCTGCCGCAAGGGAGATTACTATGGATAAAATCGCGCTCGAACGGTCGGAGGAATGCGCCCATTCCGAACTTCCGCTGCATGACGTCAAGCGACTCATGATTACCGAAGATTCCGCCAACCGCTTGGCCGAGCTGTTCAAAGCTCTGGGCGACCCGACCCGAATCAAGCTGATCGGCGCCCTGCTGCACCGGGAGCTGTGCGTGCACGATCTGGCAACGCTGTTGGACATGGGGCAGTCCGCGGTATCCCACCAGCTCAGGTATTTGCGCAACATGCGTATGGTCAAGCGGCGCAAAAGCGGCAAAACCGTCTTCTATTCGCTCGACGACTCCCACATCGAACAGATCTTTCTGCAGACGTTGCAGCATCTGGAACACGAGTAACCACTCGATCGCCAAAGAGGCGCACGATTCCCGCAAGGGGACTCATGCGCCTCTTCTCACTCCCGCTGGAAATCGAGCCAGCGTTCCGCCGTATGCCGCCATTGAAAATCCTTCAGTACCCGTTCCCTGCCCCGATAGCCCATCTCCTGGCGCGCCTCTCCGTTCGCCAGCAGATAGCCGATTTTTCCCGCCAGTTCCGACGTGATCGCTACGGAATCCGTGGATACGAGAAACCCGGTATGTCCGTCCACGACGATTTCCTTCATCCCGCCCGCCCGGGTAGCAACGACCGGAAGCTCCGCGGCCATCGCCTCCAGATTGACGAGCCCGAACGCCTCCCGTCCGACGGACGGAACGACGGCGACGTCGGCCATCGCGAACCAGCGGGGAATATCGTGATGGGATACGTAGGGTTGAAAATGAACGTGCCCTTTCAACCGCGCCGCCAATTGGTGCAGCCGTCTCACGTGTCCCGTCTCTCGGTGCGAGCCGTATCTCGCGCTGCCGACGACGACGATCAGCGCATCGGGCACCATCGATAAGATGGAAGGGATAGCGGCGAGCAAATATTTTACCCCTTTCTGGGGAACGAGACGGCCGACGTAGATGGCGATGGGGCGGTTGCCCCATCCGTGGCGGAACCGCATTTCCTGACGCATGGCCGCGCCCTCCGGCGTCGATCTGCCGTGAAATCTCGACAGGTCCACCCCAAGAGGGTTCACGCGGATTTTATCGGACACCCGCGGAACTTGCGCCTGAACGTAAGAACGCAGAAACTCGCTGTTCACTTGAATGCGGTCGGCCGCCTGCAAACATATTTTTCGCTTGGAAGGGGTCAAATACGGGGCGTTAATGAACGTAGTGGAATGCAAATTGAGCCAGATCCGGCTGCGCGGAAACAACCGCTTCAGCCTGGGCACCCACAGGGGACGATTCTCCACCTGAATAACGTCCGGCTTCGATCGGACCAGCCTGGCGCATACGCTTTTAAAATAGTCTCCCTTGTCCGCGGCTGGGAATCTTTCCACCTTCACGCCGTGCAAGCTCCCTCTGGCAGGCAATCTTTTCCCTTTTCTGCCGTAGATCGTAGCGTCGACGTGGGGCAGCAGCTCGGGAACGACCTTCTCGACTACGCGCTCGACGGATCCTCCCATCGCGGAGGGAACCGGGAAGGCTCCCGGAGTAATGAATGCGGCTTTCAGCATCGTCCCAACTCCCTCGCCTGCCTTCTAGGGCGTGTATGCATACTCCGAGGAAAGCAGATATTGCCGAATTTTCGTTCCATGCAAGGAACTTTTGTGAAGGCGTACCGGAGGTACGTCAAGCAAAAGTGACGCAGCAGGGGGCGAAAAGGCGGTGATAGATGCCTCTGAGCGGGTTTGCATACACGCCCTAGGCCATCGCTCCAGCATATACGACGGCCCGGAGAATGGTTACGGCGTCTACCCCGACGCCAGACAAAGGGGCTATTGCACTTTATTCGGCGTTATGTCACAATTCTCGGGAACGAATCTATCGATAAAGGAGTGCTCGGCCACATGACTCGTTGGCTGCTGCGCATGATGACAGAGCTGTCCTCGCGCAAGTTCATATCCCGAATGACAGGGCGCTTCGCCAAATCTTCCTTCAGCCGGCGCATGATTCCCCGTTTTGCGGCGATATACCATATTCCGATCGAAGAAGCGGAGAAGGAGATCGGGGAATACCTCTCGCTGAACGATTTCTTTACGCGCAGGCTCAAGCCCGGCCGCCGGCCCGTGGATTCGGCTTCCGATGCGCTGACCAGTCCGGTCGACGCGCTCATCACCGGATGCGGAGTCATCGAAGACGGCATGATGCTTAAAATCAAAGGACAAGACTATACGGTCGAGGAACTGCTTAACGGCTCTCCGAGAATCGCCCAATACCGGCACGGCTACTTCTGGGTGCTCTATCTAAGTCCCACGGACTACCATCGCATCCACTCTCCTTGCGACGGACAGATCGTCGAGAGCGAGCACATCGCAGGCAAAGTGTATCCTGTCAACGAATTCGGGCTGACCTCGATGCGCCGCGTGCTGTCGCGCAACGAACGCCTCGTCTCCTACATCAGCCACGAGGGCGGGGAAGTCGCCGTCGTCAAAGTAGGCGCGATGAACGTCAGCAGCATCCGCTACGTCGAACCGAAGCCCGACCGTCTCCGCCGAGGAGACGAGCTCGCCTATTTCGAATTCGGCTCCACCATCGTTCTGTTAACCGAAGACGCCACGCTGAAGCCCCGCGAGGATTTGACGCTCGGCTCGAAAGTCCGCATGGGCGAACGGCTCGGGACGTTGATTCCGAAAGCATGAACCGGCATGCCCGCCGGAAAAGCCCGTCCACGGCCGTTAATTGCGGCAATGGACGGGCTTTTCTCATGAATAGCAAACTCTACCGAATTTCCGAAGGACTCTTGCCTGTATACTGCTTAAATTGCCGGCTGAAGAAGAAAATATCGCGGTAGCCGAGCGCGTCGGCGACCTCGGTCACGTTCATGCCCGCGTGCAGC
>NZ_JBEPYQ010000036.1:0-59995 GCF_041641335.1 Cohnella sp.
TGTCGAACTCGGCGCGCACGCGCAGTCCGCGGCCGCCTCTCTCCAGCCGGACGATCGTGCGAAGACGCAGCGTCACCGTCCGCTCCGCGCGGACGGAGCGGCGTCCGGTGAACCAGATCAGCTCCTCACGTTCCCGCTCGAGCGAAGCCTCGGCCTCCGCCGGCACCTGCCATTCGTGCACGATTTCCAGCGCCGCCTCGTATGGCGTATCCGCAAGAACGCTCACTTCTGCCTTCAAAAGCTCGGTCGTCAGCGCCGTCTCCCCGTTTGGCTGCCGGTACATATACTCGTTGCCGACGTCTCCGGTATTTTCGTAGACGCACAACCCCCGGAACGTCCGGCCGCCGGCTTTGTCGATCATCGTTACCGAGCCGTTATCCTCGACGGTCGCCCGGATTCGGTCGTTTTCCAGCGTCCGGCCGTCCTCGGAGAGCAAGGAACGAGCGTCTCCTCCGGAGAGTCGCGGCTCCAGCAGTTGCTCCTTCTCCCCTTCCTGACCGGAAGGGATAAAGGCAAATGCCCGGTGACCGCAGCACGGAACGTCCGACGCCTCGAACTCGACGCGCAGCGTACGGGCGAAGTACGGCTGGCGGAAACGGTCGTCCGGCAAATCGTAGCCGAAGCGAAGACCCAGATCGGTCACGCTGCATGCCAAGCGCCGTCCCTCCGAATCCAAAACCTCTCCTCCGCTTACTGGCAGCGTTTTCAAACGCATCTTCATTTCGCTGAAATCGACGCCTTCCCGGAAGTAGATGCGGCTGATATCCAGATCCACCGACACGATCCCGCCGCGCGTCCATCCGGTCGTGTTGAATACGACGAACGGCTGCGCCCGCTCTCCGCAGTCCGCGAACGCGGACGTATCCACCCTCTGCGCGATGTACGCGATGCTGTCGGCGATAATGCACTCCGCGGTCTGGCCGCTCTTCTCGAAACGCGTCACCATCTCGCGGTGCACCTCGTCGACGCTGCAGCCGCAGATGCTGTCGTGCGGATGGTTCTGCATGAGCGTCTTCCAGGCATGCTGCAGCTGGTGGTGAGGATAGTCGAGTCCGAGCAGGCTCGCGTATGCGGCGAGCGGTTCGGCGCCCTTCTCCAGCAGCGTCTGGCCGCGTTCGTTCATCTGCTTCAGGTACACGCGCGCGGAAGCCGTATGGACGAGCGTGCCCCATCCGTCCGTGCGCTGGCTGCGCAGCTCGCCGCGGACGACGCTGAGATCGTCCGGCAAATGCCGATTAAGCGCTTTCGCATACGTATCGAAATCGGAATGGACAAACTCCGTATCCGGGTACAGCTCGGCGGCCAGCCGCAAAGCCTCCGGCAGATCCGTCTGAACCGGCTGATGGTCGCAGCCGTTCATGAACAACAGATGCGGCGTTGATGCGTACTTCTCCGCGGCGGCCAGCCGGTCTTCCCAGAATGCTTTGGCCTGCTCGGGGTCCGTCGGAACCTCATTGCCGTTGCTGTACCAGTTCGCGAACAGAATGCCGAGCACCCGCGAGCCGTCCGGCGCTTCCCAGATCAGCTCCGAATAAGGAGATTCGTACGCCGCCTGCTCGCCCACCTCATTGTTGAACCCGGTCGGCTTCACCCCCCGGCCGAACGCGGCGACCTCGATGCCCGCCTGCTGCAAAATTTGCGGAGCCTGGCCGATGTGACCGAACGAATCTGGAAAGTAGCCAAGCATGGAGACGGCACCGAATTCCCGGGCGTCCCGCAGTCCTGCCAGCAAATTCCTTATGTTGGCTTCCCCGCTCGTCAGAAACTCGTCCTGCAGCACGTACCAGGGGCCGATATGGAGCCGCCCTTCTCGGATCAGCTCCTTGAGCTTCTCCTTCCGCTCCGGCCGCACGCTCAAATAATCTTCAAGGAGGATCGTCTGTCCGTCCAGATGAAAGCTTCTGTACGCCGGGTCGCGCTCCATCGTTTCCAGCAAGCGGTCCATCAGCTTGATCAGATGGTAGCGATGCTTCTCGAACGGCAAGTACCATTCCCGGTCCCAGTGCGAGTGGGATATGACATGGGCCGTTTTCCTGCTTCTCGTTCCGGTCATCTCGTGTCCTCCCCACGCTGTTTTCTCTCTATTATTATATATCTTAATCATAGATCGGTAAATATTAGATATATCTTTTTAATCACAATTCACAAAAGTTTGGTATACCAAAAGAAAGAAAAACCATTCTACGATATGCGCAATCGTAAAATGGTTTTCAAAATGCGCGGCACGGCTCCCGCTTACCGCGCCTCCAGATCCTGCTCCTCCTCTTCGTCGGCGATCGCCTCCGGCCCCGCTCCCGTCGACTGGCGCGCGATCCATCGGATCGGCACCTCGACGCGGGCCGTCATCCTCTCGCCGCCCTCAAGCTGATCGACGATCATCGCCGCCGCCCGCTTGCCGATTTCCCGGTAATCCTGCTCCACCGTCGTAATCGGCGGCACGTCGGAATGCAGCGCGAAATCGAGGTTGTTGTCGAAGCCGACGACCGACAGCTCCTCGGGCACGCGCACGCCCATGTCCGCCGCCGCCTTGGCGATCTCGAAGGCGACCAGGTCGTGCTCCGCCTGAACGGCCGTCACCTGCTGCTCCAGCATCTGCCCGAGCAGCGACTTGTAGAACTGCCTGCGGCTGGGCGGATCGCTCTCGGCCTGATCGGTCATTCCGCTGTACACCAGATCGATGTCCACCGGAAGACCGTTGTCGCTGAGCGCCTTGCAATAGCCGAAGAAGCGATCGCGGACCGTGCTGCGATACTGAATGTCGATCGTCGACAGGAAGGCGATGCGCGTATGTCCGAGCTCGATGAGCTGCGCCGCGCTCGTATAACCGCCGCCGAAGTTGTCGGAGACGACGCTGCCCATCGACAGCAAGCTGTAATATTGGTCGATCGTCACGATCGGATAACCGCTGGCGTGCAGAGCGTGAACGATGTCCAAATTGCGCTGGGTGCTGACCGGATACAGGATAATGCCGGACGTTCCCCGCTTCGGCAGGGAACGCAGCAGCTCCCGCTCCTGCCCGCTGCTCCAGTCGCTGTTGTGAATGGTCAAATAATAGCCGCGCGACTCCAGGTACGCGGCGATTCCGGGAATGTGGCCCAGCGTGTTGTTGGAAGCGACGTAAGGAATAATCATCGATACGATACGATTCGCGGACATCCCGGACGGATCCTCGGCCGGCCTGCGGCTTCCTTCCTTCTTCTTCACGAAGCTGCCGCTGCCGCGCCGGCGGTAGATCATGCCTTCCCGTTCCAGCTCGATCAAGGCGCGCTTGGACGTAATCCGGCTGACGCCGAACTGCTCGGCCAATTCCACCTCGGTCGGAAGCTGCTGGTCGGGAACGTATTCTCCGCGTTCGATGCGCCCTCGCAGAATTTCAATGATTTGACTATATAACGGCTTATCTCCGCTCAACAAATGGACTCACACCCCGAATTCTCGAATCTGTTACAATTATAGCCTTGTTTATTGGTATATCCAATAGTTTGTTACGCAAGGCGTTACGCGCCGTTACCCGACGATGCCGGTGCGCTCCACGCTCTCGACGAAATAACGCTGCACGAACAGGTACATCAGGATAAGCGGCGCGATCGCCAGCAGCACGCCGGTGTTCAGCAGCATCGACGTGTAGACCGGATCGGGCTCGCGCAGCCCCATGCCCATGTCCATCAGGCTGGTCGACAGCACCTTGACCTGCTTCAGGAACAGGCTGACGTAATAGCTGTCGTTCCACTGCCAGACGAACGAGAACAGCAGCACGGTGACGACCGCGGGCACCGCGTTCGGCACGACGATGCGCAGGAAAGTCCGGAACACGCCGGCTCCGTCCACGAGGGCGGCCTCCCCGATCTCCTTCGGAATACCGCGAAAAAACTGCCTGAAAATATAAATGTACAGCCCGTTCTTCAGCCCCATCGCCGTACTGGAAGACAGAATGAACGGCCAGAACGTGTCGATCAGATTCAGACTGTCCTTGCCCGTGAACAGCCCGACGAGGCCGAACAAATCGAAGTAGCGGTACGTCAAGTACAGCGGAATCATGATCGTCTGCGGCGGAACGATAATCGTGAAGATGACGAGGCCGAACAGCAGCCCGCTGCCTCTGAACTGCAGTCTGGCGAACGCGTAGGCCGCCAGCGCGCAAGAGACGAGCTGGATCAACGTCGTGCTCGCCGAGATGAGCGCCGTATTGCTCAGCGCCTCGAAATAATTCGTCGTCTCGATGGCGATCCGCAGGTTGTCGAGCGTGAAGTTGCGCGGAATCCAGAGCACGGTCGGGTCGTAGATGTCGGCCTTGCTCCGGAAGGCGATCGACAGCCGCTGGAACAGCGGGAACAAGATAATGAAGCAGAAGCCGACGACGAGGACGGTGCGGATCAGCACCCATGCCCAGCGCTTGCCCTTCTCCAGGGGCTGGTATCGGCTGACGAACAAATCCGTATAGGCGGTCTTCGAGCTCATCGCTTCGCCTCCTTCCATACTAATCGTAGTAGAACACCTTGCGCGAGATCAGGCCGACGGACACGGCGAGAATAAGCGCGACGGACAGGAAGTAAACCCAGGACATAGCGGCGCTGAGACCGAAGTCGAACACTTTGAACGCCGTCTCCGACACGAGCTTGTTGATCGGGCTATTGCTGAACGAATCGATGATCGAATACACCGTATTCGTCAGAATGAGCGGCGACATCATCGGGAACGTCACCTTCCAGAAGCTCTCGTACCCGGTCGCTCCTTCGATTTTGGCCGCTTCGTAGAGCGACGGCGGAATCGATTGCAGCCCGGCCAGGAAAATCAAAATCTGTACGCCCGACGAACTGATAATCTCGTAGATCCGATCTACCGCCCCAGTCAGATAGTCGACGAAAATCGGCGAGATTCCGGATTCAAGCATCATTCTCTTCAGCTCGAAGCTTTGCAGCAAGTTCGATTCCGCCTCCCCGCCGCCGGATGAGAGCGTCCCGCTGCCGACGAAGCTGCCGATGTCGAGATTGGCGATGACGCTGGAAGCGAGAATGACCGGCAGGAAAAATACCGCCCTGGCGAACGGCCGCCCCCTGAACTTCTGGTTGAGCAGCACCGCCGCGAACAAGCCGAAGACGAGAATGAGCGGCACGTTGACGGCCATGGCCGCGATCGACTCGGCGAGGCTGCGCGGGTAATCCGGGTTCGACGTGAACAGGCTCGCATAGTTGGAGAACCCTTCGTAATCGACCGAAAAACCGCCCTCGACGAGCCGGATAGAGCTCAGACTGTACCGCAGCGATTGAATCAAGGGCAAAATAAACAGCATGATCATGCCGAAAATAAGCGGCGAAGCGAACAGGACGCCGAACCAGGCGTTTTTCTGCTTCAAGGTCAGCTTCTTTTTGCGTTTGAACGTTATTTTCATCTGGAAGCTTCACCGCCTATCCGGTAGCTTTCGGCCGGGATCGTCAGCCCGCCGGCTTGCGCGTCGGCAACGCCGTAGTTGACGATTACGGTCGTTCCGTCGCCGAACGTCGTCTCCGTCACGTCCGCGGACAGCTTGCGGTGCCCGGTAATCGGCTGCCCGCGAACCTGCTTCAACACCTCGTCAGCTTCCTTGTACAGCGCAATCGCCTCGTCCAGCCAATCGCGGTAATGGAGCGCGTACAAACCGTTGTAGCGCGTATCCTTAACCGCCGACGACGGGCTGTAGAACCATTGATAGAACACGTTGGAGCCGGTCTCGAGCGCTTTGAGCATCGACCTGCGCGGGTTTTGTCCCTGGTCCGCGTTAAACGGCGCGCCAGCCAGCTCCACATAGCCGTGCAAGGCGATCTGGTAGAAAGGAACGTCCTCGTCGGTCAAGTTCATCCCGCTGGAGGACGTCGGCGCGTTCACGACGATGTCGGCGTAGGGCAGCGTATACGCGTTGCCTCCGCTGACCATGACGGAGCCGATCCGTTCCTTCAGCTTGCCGGTCTCCGACGCGATCGTCTCCAGCGCCTGCTCCCGCGCGATCGGCGCGGACGGATCGAAATCGGAATTGACCTCTTCGCCCATATCCCGCAGCGATACGCCGGTTGCGCCCAGCTTGGCGTAGTCGGACAGAAAATCGCCAACGACGTCCGGAAGCCGGGATGCGGACAGCACATAATGCGAGAAGCGCGAGCCGAGCTTGCGGTACGTGACCGGGTCGTACTCGTAGATCGCCGCTTTGCGCCGGTCGAGGAAATCGGCGCTGCCGCCCGAGCCCTTGTACTTCCGCAGGAAGGCGACGTCGGGATACAGCCGGACTCCGCCGGCCGCCGCATATTCGGCCAGCTTGCGGAAGCCTTTCTTCCCGCCGAGCGCGCTGACGAACGCGATGTCGTCCGGAGAGCTGTGGCGGATGCCGCCGTTAAACCAGCCGACATACCGGAGCGCGACGTCTTCGACCCCGCCCGCCTTGAGCTGCTCCAGCAGCTCGATCGCCTGCTCGTACGTCGTCAGCGCCTCCGTCGAGTCGTACGGAATGCCAAGGAAAGAATTGCGGCGCTGGAACGCGCCTTCCAGCTCGAGCACGAACGGCGCGTTCTCCCCCGCAGCAAGCGGCTCCAGCCGGTGCTTGGCGACGAAGTAGTCGCGGTAAGCCCCCGCCATGCCGGCATAATCGGCCCGGTCTCCGGACAGGAAAGCGTACCGCAGGCGAACGTCGCCCTGATACGACGGCGTCTGAAACATCGGCACCGAACTGCTCTTGCTGCCCGAGCTTAACGTGTAGAAGTCCATCGTCGTAAACCGGAAGCTGCCATTGACGCTGTTGTAGGACGTATAGCGGCCGCCGATATCGGCCAGTACGCTGCCCATCGCCTCTCCGTCCTCCAGAATGCCGATGAACGCCTGGTCGCCCGTCTTGAGTCCGAATACGGGAAGACGAGCTTTCTCGTTGGTCAGAAACCGCTCCTTCACGTCGAACGTGCCGTCCTCCCCGTACACCGGCATCTGGTAAGGCTCGGCGCTCAGCTTCCCGTTGTTCAGCCGAATGAGCGCTCCGGAGCCGTCGGGGACGAGCATGTAACCCTCCTGATCGCCGTCCGCCGCGCCAAAATACGGCAGAACCTGCAGACTAGCCAGCGGAAACGACGGATTGCTCTCCACCTCTCCGCCTTTGACGGCGACGGTCAGAAACTCGCCGTCAAGCGCGTATTCGACGGGGATGGAGAACTGCGCCTGATCCTCCGCCTCCTGCCGACCCGCCCCGTTCTCGGCGTTGTCCCGCTCCGCGTCCTCCGCCGTGTAGCCGGCGGAATCGAGCAGCGCCGATAGCTCGGCGGCGACGTTGTCCTGCAACTTGCGCACTTCATATACTTGCTTCTCATCGTTGAACCGGTACTTGTAGGTGACCTGCTTGCGCGCATCGTCGTCGGCCAGCTTGCTTAGAATCGCCTGCTCGAAGCGCTCCTTGCCGATGACCGACGGAATGTTGCGCCAGGACGCGTCGGGCTGGTTCCCGAACCGATAGACGATACGCACGCCGTGATCGGTCTCGGCGATGTCGAACTGCCCCTTCTGCACGCTGTCTGTATAGCTGTTATAGCGCGAGAGCTGGCCCTTGCCGTTGTAATACGTCAGGATAAGCTGCGATTGCAGCTCGGCCTTGTACAGCGGCGAGGCGATCGGATCGTTCTCTCCCTCGGCGGGGTTCGAAAACCAGACGTAGCCGCCCTGCTTCCGCTGGACGGCGATGCCGGCGCCGGCCCGGTGCACGTACAGCACGAGCGCCTCGTTCTCCGCGACCCGCTCCATCCCGGCGAGAGCGGAGCGCTCCGCCGCACTGTTGGCCGCGCTCGGCGCCAGGCTCGCCGCAGCTGCCAGAGCGGCTGCCGGAGCATTCTTCCCGCCGGCAACCGTCTGCGACGAAGCAGCCGCCGCCGATCCGCTCGCCGCGACGCCGGATTGCGCCGCTAAGCCGACCTGCGCCGACGCTTCGCCGATCCGTTCTCCTCCCCGGCCGATGATAGCGCCGCCTGCCGCCAGAGCGGCACAGAGCGCGATCGCCAGCGCTTTTTTGTTCCCGTTCATGCCCGTTCCCCCTTCCCTACCCTCTGAAAGAAATTTCCCGGATCAGCGACTCGGCGAAGCTGACCATCTGCTGGATCATGCTGAACAGCAGCACTCCGATGAACAAAATGATGCCGATTACGACGAGCGTCAGCAGCATCGTGGCGATCGTCTTGCCGGCCGAGTATTGATGGATCGTCATCGTACCGACGAACAGCAGCCAGACGAACCACAGATACGCCACCGTGTCGAGCAAGTAGTAGAACGCGCTTTCGTCCGCCGTGATGACGTTGCTGTAGAGCACCTGCGGCACGTACAGGATCACGAACGGCATCAGCGAGTAGCCGGTCGCCGTCACGATGTCCTTGAACTTGCCGACGCCGTCCATCAGCGTCGTCAGCGACCAGTTGGCCACGCACCAGAGCAGCAGCGGCAGCACGATGAACTTCAGTTCGTCGAGGCTGTTCAGCTCGGCCGGATTGTTGAAGTTGACGACGAAGCCGCTGAACTGCCGCTTCACGATCGTCAGCAGCACGAACAGCAGCATGATCGCGACGGCGATCGACAGCCGGCCCTTGCGCTCGAACTTCAGCTCCCAGAAACCGTTGAACGGATGGAGCATCGTGTGCAGCGGGTGCTTCAGCACTCCGGTGTCCTTGTACTGTGCGCCTGCGGAGCGCCGGCCGGCCCGCTTCATCGCCCAGACGACCAGACCGACGACAAGCGCGATCGCCAGCACGATTTTGCCGAAGTGCGCCATAACAATATCTTTGCGGTACTGCTTAAACGCTTCCGAATAATATTCCCGGCTGCTGCCGAGCTTGAAGTAGTTCATCGCCTCGCGGTTGTCGCCCTGCTTCATCAGCGATTTGCCGATGCCGATGTACGCCACCTCGAAGTTGCCGCTCAGCTGCAGCACCTTGCGCCAGGCCGCGGTCGATTCCTCCACTCGGCCGTCGTACAAGGCGGTTACCGCCTCGCGGATCAAGCTCCCATACGTGGTCGGCGCGAACACGGTCAGCCGGTTGTAGTCCTGGTCGAGCACGAGCGTCCGCTCGCCGAGCATGCCGATCGCCGAAGGATTGCGGAACCGGTCCTGACGGCTGCCGAGCCCGCCGAAGACGTACAGCAGGTTGCCGTCCTTGTCGTAGGCGAACACGCGCCCGCGCTTCGAGTCAAGCGCGCTGTACATGCCGCCGCGGTCGGAGGCGATATCGACGAAGATCGAGCTGCCGCGCACGCTCCCCGTCTCCGTCGTGCCGATATCCCCTTTGGGCGGGAAATAGCCTTTGCTGCGCAAAATGTCGGCGCCGGACGGATTCAGCTTCTTGATCGGACTGTCCGAGCCTTCCTCCGACGTTGTCGTGAACAGGAAGCCGTCCTCGTTCAGATCGATATTATTGAACTCCAGCGGGATGAACTGCTGCATCTGATCGCGCTGCTTCTTCGTGGAAATCTGCTTCCAGATCAGATCGATCGGCTTGAACTTGACCCGATTCGTCCCGAGAAAGCCGGTAAACTCCCCATCGGACGAAAACTCCATAATGCCTTCGTACGAGCCTCGTCCGACGACGTAGATCCGCTGCGTCCGGTCGACGACGACCTTGCTTGGCGCGTACTGGAAGCCGTCGCGGATAAGCGACGACTTCGGCTCGCCGATCTCGCGCACGAACGCGCCTTCCGCGCTCAGTTCGACCAGCCTGCGGTTGCGCGTATCGGCGACGTAGATGCCGCCTTCCGCGCTGGCGAACACGCCCTCGGGCTGGTTGAATCCGTCCTGCCTGCCGCCGTTGTCGAACTCCGCGATCACCTTTTCCACTTCCAATTCACCGCTCAGCACGACGATCCGGTTGTTGCCCGTGTCGGCGATGTACACTTTGTTTTCCGGACCTACGAATACGTCTTGCGGCGAAGACAGAGGACCGACCCCCAGATCGTTCCCGTACAGAATGCGCTCCGGGACGTAAGCGTCCGGCGCCGGGACGGCGTCTCCCCAATAGGAATAGTTGTACCCTTCGGCCGAAGCCGCGGAGGGAACCGCAAGCGCGAGCAGAGCCAGGACGAGCAGACCGGGGACGCGCAGACAAGCCGAAATCCGTTTGACGTTCACCATCCTGCCCCCCCTAATCCTTCAGCCCCGACGAGGACATCGTCTGAATGACGTTGCTCTGCGTCACGATGAATACGGTAATCGGCACGAGCATCATCAGCAGCGTGACGGCCGCGACCGGTCCCGTTCTGGCGATGCCGCCGTTGGCGATCTGCCCGAACACCGCGTCCACCGTCCGAAGCTGCTCGCTGTAAATGTATTTATGGCTCGTCACCGAGCCGTTCGTCCACAGGTTCTGGAGCGAGAAAATAATGAGCGTCAGCCACGCGGGCTTAACGATCGGCATGACGATTTTCCAGAAAATCCGGTATTCGCTCGCCCCGTCGATCTTCGCCGCCTCGATCAGCGCGTCGGGAATCTGTTCCATGAATTGCTTCATCAGATACAGCCCGAGCGTCGTGCCGAAGGCGGGAATGAGAATCGCCCAATACGAATTGATCATGCCGAGCCACGAGATCGTCATATAGTTCGGCACCTGCGTAATGTACGGGGTGAACATGAGCGACAGCACGACGATGTGGAACAGCGCGCCGCGGAAAGGGAATTTGACCTTGGCCAGCGGGTACGCCGCCGCCGAAGCGATCACGACATGTCCGGCCGTTCCGATGATTGCGATGAAAAACGTATTGAACACGTACCGCGAGAACGGCACCCACGAGTCCGAGAAAATGTTAAGCAAGTCCTTGAAGTTCTGCACCGTCGGATTGCGCACGATAAAACGGGGTGGGAACGCGAATATTTCGTCCAGCGGCATGAACGCCCTGTTCACCGTGTAGACGAGCGGGGCCGCCATGAAGACGGCTACCCCCGCCAGCAGCAGGAACAGCAGAATATCGACGGACCATGAACGGTTAAGTCGTCTGCGCAAAAGCAGCTTCAGTCTCATCTCCGCTTTACTCACCCACTTTTTTGAGCAGTTTCTGCGTCATCAAATTCGTTCCGAGCATAATCGCGAACAGAATCGTCGCGATCGCCGAGGCGTAGCCCATCTGGAAGCGGATCGTGCCATAGTCGACCAGATGCGTGACGATCGTATGCGCCGCGTAGTCGACGCTCGGGAACCCGATCATGTAGATGGAGATTTCCGCGACTGCGAACGCCGTCGTGATCTGGATGACGGCTCCGAACATGAGCTGCGGACGCATCGTCGGCAGCGTAATGAACCACAGCTCCTGCCAGCGGTTGCGGACGCCGTCGAGCGCGCCGGCTTCGTACAAGGTGCGGTCGACGTTCTGCAGTCCGGCGATGAACGCCAGGAACGAGGTTCCGAGACTGAGCCACAGCTGCACCATAATCAAAATGCCAAGCATATAGCGCGGGTCCTGCAGCCATTGAATCGGCTCCATAATGAAGCCCCAGCGCATCAGGAACGAGTTCATATAGCCGTACGAGTCGCTGGAAAACAGCGTCTGCCAGATCAAATACGTGTTGCCGGCGATCGACGGCGCGTACAGAATGAGCGTCAGCAGCGCGCGCAGCTTGGGCGGCAGCTCGTTGATGAGCCAGGCGAACAGGAAGCAGGCGACGTAGCTGATCGGCCCGGTGATGAAGGCGAACAGGAACGTGTTCTTGAGCGCGATCAGGAAGACGTCGTCCTGGACGAACAGCCTGGCGTAATTGTCCCAACCGACCCAGCGCGGCGGCTCCAGCATGTTGAAGTGAGTGAAGCTGAGCGCCAGCGACATGAGGACGGGAACGACGGTGAACGTAAAGAATATCAGGAAATAGGGCGCCATCAAGACGAAGGCGTGCCGGTTCTTTCGGACTTCCGCCGCCATGTAGCCTATCTTTTTGCGAATGATCGGATAGATGGGTCAACCCTCATTTCTCGTAGGGAAGATTAAATTCTTTCCGCTTGGCGGTGATTTCTTCGTTCATGTAACGGACGTAATACTCCATCGTCTCGCGCGGATCGTCGCCCTGAACGACGACTCTGCGGAAAGCGTTGTCGATGTGCCGTCCGGTCAAGTAGCCGCCCGGAACCTCGGGAACGCCCCGCACCCAGCGCATCTGCTCCATCAGCTTGGCCAGATCGGCGGTCGGCCACGGCAGCTTCGTCAGCGCCGCGACGTTCGCCGTCGGATAGCGGGCCGAAGCGCCGAGCCGCACTTCCATCTCGCGCCCGAAGGCGAGCTGGGTTTCTTCGCTTGTCCACCACTTCAGGAACTGCCAGGCCGCGTCCTTGTCTTCGGTATGCTCGAACATGACGACTGCCGAGCCGCCTCCTCCGACGTCACGCCTGACCGTGTCGTCCGGCAGCGTCGTTCCGGGAACGGGCGCGAAATCCCACAGTCCCTTGATCTCGGGCGCGAAGACGACCAGCTTGTTGTACATCGTGTAGTCGATAATGCCGATTGGCATCTCGCCGGTGCGGAAGCGGTTGGCGAAGTCGACCTGGATCGGCAGCTTGTAGTTGACGTACAGATCGGTCCACTTCTTGAACTGCTGGATGGCGACCTCCTCGTCCAAGCCGCTGGCCATGTCGCCGTCCGTATAGAACCGACCGTCGTGCTGGTACAGCAGCATCGCGAACGTCGGGCTCGGCGGCAGCGTAATGATATCCGTCGTCACCAGATCGTTGCCCTGCGCGTTCAGCCCCTTCTGCGGCAGCCCGAATTGCAGGTTGCGCTTCTGCAGCTCCGGCACGAGCGCGTACACGTCCTCCCAAGTCTGCGGCACCTTCAGCTTCAGCTCGTCCTCGATAATATCCTTCCGGTAGAACAGCACCGGGAAGTTGAGCTGCTCCGGCAGCCCGTAATAGCCGCCGTTGTAGGCGAACGGCACCATCGCGCTGTCCTCGAACCGCGTTCGCACTTCGTCGAAATCCGGGAAGACGGACAAGTCCTGAAGCGCGTTGCGCGTCGCGAAGTTGACCGGCACCTCGTTGCCGACTTGAAGCGCTATGTCGGGTCCTTCCCCGGACACGGTCGACGGCAGCAGAATGTCCGCGGAGACGAGCTTCAGATTCACGGAGATGCCCGTCTGCCTCGTGAACGAATCGTCGATCAGCCGCTTGACGATCTGCGCCTGGTCGCGCGCCGAAGTGATCCACACCGACACCGAGCGTCCGGCGCCGTCCTCTCCGCCGAAGTCGTCGTAATTTTCATAGAACGAGGCCGCGAACGAAGCCGTCTCCGACCGCAGCTTCTCCCATCTCGTCGCGTCCGGGTCCGGCAGCTCCGCACCGGGCGTCGAGACGAGCAAATAATC
The DNA here is from genome assembly GCF_041641335.1 of Cohnella sp. NCBI lineage: Bacteria > Bacillati > Bacillota > Bacilli > Caryophanales > Paenibacillaceae > Cohnella > Cohnella sp. Next base: position 13,325 of record NZ_JBEPYQ010000036.1, read on the forward strand.
GATCGCCAGCGGCTGCTCGGTCATCATCAGCAGCCATGCGCCGAGCGCGCCGACGTTGTTCTTGAAGGAATCGAGCCGCCCCGGCACCGTATCCGGCCGGTCGGCCATGTCGCTGAGCTGGTAGGCCAGCGTGTTCAGCAAGGCGGAACGGTCGTTGCTGCCGCCGTCCGGACCTTCGATGATGGCGGCGATCGTCTTCAGGCGTTCGCTCTGCTCGCGGAAGGCGTCCGACATCTCGGGAATGCGCTTCTCCAGCGCATAATCGCGGAACGCGTCCGGTACGACGCCGGTGTAGCTGATGATTTTGCGGTAGATCGCGTTCAGCTCGAGAATGCTCGACTCCGCCGCGCGAACGATCGGCGCGATCTCGCCGAGCGTCACCTCAAGGCGCACCGAATGACGTCCCTTGGTCAGATAGAACAGATACGGATCGTCCTGGCCTCTCCCCAGCACCTTCGTCTGCCAGGCGCTGTCATAGGCGAACCCGATCCGCTTCGCCTCGCGGAACGGAATCTCGCCGTCGACGTACAGCGTTCGCAGGGACGACATGCCGGTCAAGTAGTTTTGCCGGTTTTTCACCGCGATCTGATAGAGCCCGTCCTCGGGCACTTCGAACTCCCATTCGATCCACTGTCCAGGCATCCGCCACGCCCAGCCGCCCGCCGCGTTGATGCGCAGCTTGGACGTATGGTAAGGCTCGACCGCCGGACTGGAGCGATCGTTGTACGGCGCCAGCATCGCGTCCGATTTGTAGGCCGCCGTTTCGCCCTGCACGGTAATCAGCGTTCCTTCGGCGCTGCGGTAGCCCAGTTCCTTATATCGATTCGCCAGCTCTTCGTAAGACGGCGCAGTATCCGGATTCGACAGCTTCAAATCGGCGATGACGAGCGGCTCTTTAATGGAAGCGAGCGTCAGCTCGTGCTTGCCGGCGGTAAAATAAAACAAATAAGGCTCCTCGTAATACCCCGTCGCGTCTTTAAGCCAAGCTTCGCGCCACATCGGCGCTTCCTCCTGCTTCGGCGTCAGGTCGTTGCCCCGGCCGTCGCGCTCGAGCCCGCCGTCCGCGTCTTTCCATACCCGGTTGAAAATGAGGCTTTTCGCTTCCCTGAACGGAGCTGCTCCGTCGATCTCCAGCTCTCTTTCAATGTCGGAATCCTTGCCCTTGACCGTATAATACTTGATGCCGATCTGATACAAGCCGGGCTGTTCGACGTCGACCTCCCACGTGATCGAGCCCGCGTCCCCGGTCTGCGCCAGCTTTCCGCTCACGCCCTCGAACTCGCTGAGCGCCGCGGCGGACATTCCTTCGGTTCGGCTGAAGCTGCCGCCGTCGATGCGGATTTCCGCGAGCGGCCGATCGGCGTCGGCGTGCTTGGCCAAATACTCGTCGTAACCGCCCTGCTTGTAGGAGACGTAGCTTGCGAGACTTGACACGTCGAACGGACGATCCTCCGCGGCCGCGCTGCCGCGGGACCCGCCCGAGAACAGAACGACGAGCGAGATGGCCGCCGCGGCGGCAAGGGCCGAATACGCTATCCATTTAAGTTGTTCTCTCCGCATAGTTCCCCTCACAAGACGTACCCCTACTCGTCATGGCCGGTAATCACCAATCCCGAAATAGGGGTACCCGTTCAGAATAAAAGCTGGAATTGCCGGTTTACTCGCCCAGCATCTTCTGAATGTTGGCGTCGAATTGATTTTTCACTTTCTCCGCGGCCGTGGCCGGCGCTACCTTGCCTTCGGTAATGTCCTTGACGACCTGGTCGACCAGTTGGTCGCCTTCCGGCACGGCGATGAAGCTGCCGCTGTAATCGATCTTGTCGTACATCTGCACGCGCGTCTCGTACGCTTCCGGCGGCCAGGAGTTTTTCCAGGCTTCCATCGCCAGCTCTTTGTTTTTGCCGTGCAGGCTGATTTCGTCCATGATCTTGACCGCGATCTCCGGATGCTTGGAATACTTCGAGAGCATATACATGTTGCCGTACGGCGTGAAGGCGGTATAGTCGGTCGCGTTCGGCGCTTTCGGGAAGAAGACGTACCCGAGCTCTACGCCCGGCATATTGTCCTTCAGCCCGGAATACTCCCAGTTGAAGCCGCTGTACATGATGCTTCTGCCGGCAATGAACGCCTTGTCGTTGCCTTCCTCCGGCGCCGGCTGTACGATCGACTTGTCGACGTTGTACATGTCGTACATAAGCTGCAGCCCTTGGATCGAATTGGCGCTGTCCATCGAGAACTTCATGTTGCCGCTTTCATCCTTGTCGAACGCGCCTTTGTTGCCGTAGACGAACTGTTCGAGGCTCGTTTTCATATCCCCGATGAAGCCGAACACGTCGGTTTTGCCGTCGCCGTTCGTATCCTGCGTCGCCTTCTTCGCCAGCTCGCGGAATTTGTCCCACGTCCACTCCCCGCTCTGCTGCAGCTGGAACGGATCTTCCAGACCGAGCTCCTGAACGAGCTTCTTATTGTAGAAAAGACCGTAAGGAGACGGAGGGGAATCGATAAATCCATACTGCTTGCCGTCGAACGTTCCTCCGTTTTTCATCCAGGCGATGTATTTCGGATCGCTCGTATCCAGCAGATCGTCGAGCGGAGCGACGAAGCCTTTGTTCACGAGCTGCGGGAACGCCCAGAACAGCTCCAGCACGACGATGTCGGCGAACGGCTCTCCGGCGAGCGACGTCGTCGTGAAGTTCTCGACGTATTTGCCGTAATCGCCGAACTTGACGAATTCAATCTTGCCGTTATACTTCTTCTCGGCCGCTTCGATGAGCGCGACTTTCTCGTCGTCCGCCGGCGTGCGGTCGGCCTCCGCGATGCCCCGCGGATCGGCGCCGTCCCACCACAGGCCGATCTTGACCGTTGCGCCTTGCAGATCCGGAGCCGGCTCGGCGGATTCGGACGGAGACGCGCTCGGCGATTCCGATGCCGACGGGCTCGGACTGGCGGACGGAGACGCGCTCGGCGAAGAACCGGAATTGGATTTGGAGCCCGAGCAGCCGACCAACGATACGGCAAGCAGCGCCGCCACGGCGGCGGCCATGAATTTGCGTGGATTGTAGAACTGCATGTAGATGAGTCCTCCCCTTGAATCTCAAAGTTAATGACACTGCAACTTCGAAACTGCCTTAGCTAAACTGCCGATCGCACCCACGCGACCTCCCCTCGCCCCTTTTCAGTAATTTGGTATACCTAAATTCCCCGTTTTTATGCTTTCATCTAGATGATTACGTTTTCATTTTATATTCAGAACGGTTTTTTGTAAATAGTGATTATATCTTTTTATCAAGAAAACGCTAAAATCTTCGTTTTTCGTGTTTTTTATCTATGAATTATCAATATGATATATCTTATTCAAAGGGAAATGGCCGCACATTCTCTCACGAATATACCTTTTACGCGCAACAAAAAACCGTTTCCCGGTCGAAACTCGGGAAACGGCTCTTTCAAAAAGGGGATTAAGCTTCACCCGTCAAACCCAAACGCTCAAGCTGTTCGGACGGCTGCCTGAAATCCGAATTCCGCTAGCCGAACCGCCGATTGTCACGCCGTCGTCATTTATATCGGCCGACCACGCCCGCGGCCGCCCTCAGCTTGTCCGGATCAATCGGCTCCAGCGCCCGGCCATTCCGCCTTACCCCGGTACCCATGTGAACCTCCCTGACGCCCGTCTGCCGGATGAACTCGTCTAGCGACGCCAGACCGAGTCCGCTGCCGGCGAGAATGTCCAAGGAACGCCCTTCGCTCAGCTTGGCGAGCTCCGCTATCTCCTCCATGGCATCCAGCGCGCTCGGCTTGCCGCCGGAGGTCAATATTTTGCGGATCGCCGGATAACGGCTTAGCAGGTCCAGCGCCCCGCGTCGGTCCGCCAACTCGTCGAACGCGCGGTGGAAGGTGACGGCCAGCTCTCCGGTCTCGCCGAGCAGCAGCTCCAACGCGGCCGTATCGATCTCGCCCCGCTCGTCCAGCATGCCCATGACGATGCCCGCCGCGCCGCTCTCGCGAATGATCCTCGCGTCGCGCTGCATGACCGCCAGGTCGTCCTCGTCGTAACGGAAGCTGTTGGCATGCGGCCGCAGCATGACGTTCACGGGGATGTCGACCGCCTTCACGACCCGCTCGATCAAGCCGACGCTGGGCGTCACTCCGCCTTCGACTATACCCGAGATCAGCTCGATCCGGTCAGCTCCGTGCTCTTGCGCAAGCTTGGCGTCCAACACGCTTGTTGCAATGACTTCTAGGATCATTTAGGATGCCTCCCTCGTTCTTTCGATTCAACACGGAATTACGATAGCAGAAATGTCCGCCTCCGTCCACGCCCTGCCTCATGATAACGCAAAGTAAATCCCGCCGGCGGCCCTACCCGAAGGCACTCACAGCACGGCATCGGAGACGAAAACAAAACGCTCTCCTCTAGCCATGACGTGCGTGCGAAGCCGAGGAAAGTTGTGGTATACGTGGTCTACGAAATAGCCAGGACGTTCGCTATTGCCGGCGAACAAGTCGTAGTGCATTGGAACGGTCATCCCGAAGCCCGCGCGATGGGCCAGCTCCGCTGCTTCGCGATAGTCCATGTTGCCGATGATGCCTCTTTCCGTCCGGAAAGCATCGCGTCCGTTAATGGGCAACAGCGCGAGATCGATTCGCTCGGCGGCCACCCTTTCTGCCAATCCGTCGTAGATTACCGTATCGCCCGCATGATACCAGGTCACTCCATTGAGACGGACGACATAGCCTACATGTTTGAACAAGCCTTCGCTGTCTTGTTCCAATTGTTCGTGCGCCGCCGGGATCGGCTTAACGAAGAAGCCGCCGTCTTCGACGACGGCCTTGTCCGTCTCCGCGCGAAACAGTCTTTCTTCGGATACTCCGCATTGCCGCATCTCCTCCAAACAGCAATTGGGGGCGACGAACAACGTCTTCGGATTGGCTGCGGCCATCGCCCTGATCGTGTCCGGGTCCAAGTGATCGGAATGCTCGTGCGTAATTAGGCAGCAGTCCGCGTTCACGATCTGCTCCGGCCGCATAGGCGAAGGATACTGTCGCTTCAAGCCATAGCGGCGCTCCACTTCCTCGTCGGACAGCGCGAACGGATCGACGTAGACGACCGTCGATCCTCCCTTGACAATAAAGCTCGCCTGTCCGAGGCTCCAAACTGCCAGCACACCGTAGGGCACCTTCGTGTCCTCGATTTCCCGAATCAACGGTTTGTCCGCTTCGGGACGCTCCGTTAGATCTGCTTTACTCATTGCCAAACCACCTCGTCGTTTGTCTCTTCCCATTTCTTCGTTTAGCACAGCAACTGATTGCAGTATGGCACGTCCACAAAATCCTTGCAATCGCATTTTGCAGGTCGGCCTTCGATTGCAGCGCCTCATCCGAAAACGTAAGGCGCTTAGAAACGACGAACGGCCCGCCCCCGCTCGATGTCGTCGAGTGAGGGGCGGACTTAATAGGCCGGAGGATTGCCCCTTCGCGGCGCGGTGCATGCCGCCTAACGGCCGTCCTTCCCCCCGATTCTCTCATACAAGTAGTCCACGATATGCATCGCTTCCATCCTGTCTTTCGCGCCGTGCTTCTCGATCCCGTGCTTCATCTGCAGCAGGCAGCCCGGATTGCTCGTCAGCAAGTAGCGGGCGTTCGTCGCGTTCGCATGCTCCATCTTGTGCTCGAGAATCTGTCCCGCCATCTCGGGCTGGGTGACGTTATAGATGCCCGCCGAGCCGCAGCAGCGATCCGAATCCTTCATCTCGCAGTAATGGGCCCCAGATACTTGATTCATCAGCTCCCTCGGCGCGGTCGAGCTCTTCATAACGTTGCGAAGGTGACACGAATCCTGGTAAGTAATCGTGACCGGTTTGGTGGCCGCGGCGGCAGCCGGCTCCGCGAAATCGGGAATGCGTCCCTTCTCGACGAGCAGCTTGCCGACGTCCACGACCCGCGGAGCGAACCATTCGCCGAGTTCGCGATATTCCGGGTCCTCGTGCAGCAGATGATCGTACTCGACAAGCAGCGCTCCGCAGCCTCCGGCGTTTGAGACGATGTACTCGATACCCGCCTCGCGGAACGCCTTGACGTTGACGCGGGCCAGATCCCGCGCCTGGTCCATCTCTCCGCTATGGGCGTGAAGCGCGCCGCAGCACACCTGAGTCTCCGGGATAACGACTTCGAAGCCGGCTTCGGACAGCAGCTTCACCGTGTTGACATTCGTGTCCGCGAACATGACGTCCATAATGCAGCCGCGGAACAGCGCGACGCGGGCGATCTTCTCGCCCTTGGCCGGGTAGACGGCGCCGAGCCGCTCGACGACGCCTTTGCCGGTCGCGTCGGGCAAAATCTGCTCCATCTCGCGCAAATGCTTCGGAAACAGCTTCATGATCCCGGTGCCTCTGGCGATTGCCCGAAGACCGGACTTCTGATAGAGAGCAAGCGAGCGGCCGAGCCACTTGAGCCGGTTGCGATGCGGGAACACGCCCTTGAACATCAGCTTGCGGACGCCTCGGATCGGGGCGCTGTGCCCCGCATGGTCCTCGATTGCGTCGCGGGCCTGCTCGATCAGTTGGCCGTACTTCACGTCGGCGGGGCAAGCCGGCTCGCAAGCCCGGCAGCCGAGACAGTGGTTCATCTGGTCCTGGAACGCCTGATCGGGGTCCATCAGTCCGTCGGCCACCGCCTTCATGAGCGCGATGCGGCCGCGCGGAGACTCCGGCTCCAGCCCGGTCTCACGGAACGTCGGACAGGCCGGCAAGCAGAAGCCGCAGCGCATGCAGTTCGTCAATTGGTCGTAATCCAGCTTGGCCAGCAGCGTCTTCGCCATCGGGTTCGTATGCTCGATGGCCGGTTTCTTCTGAATGGTCGCAGGAGCGTTCGCGTTAGCCACGGTTGATGACCACCCTTTTTCTCGTTTCTTTGGCGAAAATCTTGCCCGGGTTCAGCAGGTTGTTCGGATCGAACGCCTGCTTGATCCCCTTCATTAGCCCGATTCCGGCGCTGCCGACCTTCCACTCCAGGAACGGCGCCTTCACGAGGCCGACGCCGTGTTCGCCGGTAATCGTGCCGCCGAGCTCGATCGCCGCCTCGAAAATTTCCTCGAACGCCTGCTCCACGCGGTGCACTTCTTCAAGGTCGCGCGCGTCCGTCGTGGCCGTAGGGTGCAGGTTGCCGTCTCCGGCATGGCCGAACGTCGCGATCGAGACGTCGTATTTGCGCGCGATCTCGTTGATCCGCAGCACCATGTCGGCGATCCGAGAGCGCGGAACGGTCGCGTCCTCCAGAATCGTCGTCGGACGGAGCCGAGCGAGCGCGGTGAAGGCGCTGCGGCGCGCCGTCAGCAGCTTCTCCGCCTGTTCCCGGTTGTCCGCCACGTCGATCCGGTCGGCCTGCTCGGCTTCGCAAATTTCCCTGATCCGTCCGATGTCGCGTTCCACTGCCTCCGGGTCTCCGTCCTGCTCGATCAACAAGATCGCTTCCATATCCCTCGGCAGTCCGAGATTGGCGAAATCGTCGACGACGCGGATCGTCGGATTGTCCATAAACTCCAGCGTCGCGGGGATGATCTTCGCTTCGACGATCCGAGACACCGTCCTCGCCGCGCCGTACAGATCTTTGTACATCGCCAGCATCGTCTTCTTGCTCTTCGGCGGCGGTACGAGCTTCAGCGTCGCTTCCGTAATAATCGCCAGCGTGCCTTCGGAACCGACGAGCAGCTTCGTCAAGTCGTAGCCGGCGACGTCCTTCATCAGCTTGCCTCCGGTGCGGATAATTTCGCCGCTCGCCAGCACCGCTTCCAATCCGATGACATAATCCTTGGTCGTCCCGTACTTCAGCCCCCGCAATCCTCCCGAGCATTCGGCGATATTGCCTCCGATCGTCGATATTTTCATGCTGCTCGGATCGGGCGGGTAGAACAGGCCCAGCGATTCGATGTGCGCGGTAAATTCCGCCGTAATGATGCCCGTCTGTACCGTCGCCGTCAAATTTTCCATGTCGACTTCCACGATCCGGTTCATCCGGTGCATTACCATGACGATGCCGCCCTGTACGGGCACCGTGCCTCCGCACAGATTGGAGCCGGAGCCGCGCGAGACGACGGGAACGCGGTACTCGGCCAACACTTTCATAATCTCGGAAACCTGCTCCGTGCTCTCCGGATAAATAACTCCGTCGGGCAAGCTTTGCAGCATCGGCGTGCCGTCATAGGAATGAGCGACGAGCGACTGCCGGTCGTCTTTGAAATTGCGGTCCCCTACGATCTGCCTCAGACTTTGGGTTAAAGCGGCATCCAGCATTCGGGAATCCCCCTTGGAACGATAATATTAGTCAGGTCATCTGATGACTTTGTGTTCATTATATTTCAATTTTATAGTATTGTATAGACAATACGTTGCGATGATGGCTTTGATGCGGCAGATTGGTTGGACGGACTGGCTGGCTGGACGGACGGAATGCGCGGATGCGCCAAGCCCCAAGGCACAATATGTGCCTCCGGACGCCAAGAAGCCGAGCTATCGCTCACATAGAGACGGATCGGGAGGTTCGGATATGCGGCAGATGAAAATAGAAACGCCCAAGGGGCATGAACTGGTGGCAGAGGACATCCTGCGCCGCATTCGCGAGGGGGAGTGGCAGCCCGGACATCGTCTTCCCTCGGTCGTCGAGCTGGCGGAGGCGTACGGCGTCGGCCGGTCCACGGTACGGGAAGCGGCCAGCGCGCTTAAGGCGATGGGTTGGCTGGACGTGCGGCACGGCGGCGGCACGTTCGTCAAGGAGGAGCTTCCGAACGAAGCGAAAAGCGGAACGGAGCGGCTGTTTCAGGGAGCGGCCTCTCTGATCGAGCTGCTTGAGGTGCGCCGAACGCTGGAGATCGGGGCGGCATCGCTCGCGGCGGAGAGACGGACGTCCGAGGACATAGCCAAGCTTCGCAAACTGATCGAGACGATGGAATCGTGCCTCGAACGCAACGACACGTCCGAAGGGGAGCGCGCCGACGCGGACTTTCACATGGCGATCGCGGAGGCATCGGGCAATTCTCTGTTCGTGCAACTGATGGAATCGCTGTCCGACCGCTTCGCCGGATCGATCCGCCAGACGCGCGAGCTGTGGTTTTATCGCGAGAAGGCGACCGCCTCGAGATTGCTGGACGAGCATCGCCAAATCTTCGAAGCGATCGAACACCGCGACAAGCTGCGAGCGACCGAACTCGTCACGGAGCACCTGAGCAAAGTCGAACAGGTACTTCGGGCCGCTTTGGCGAATTAAGGAAGGTTGAAGATCGATCTTTGTTGGTCTTCACAATACTCAATGCGGATTGGAGATCGTCAATGTTGTTGGAAAAGTTAAAGCTCGCTTTAATGATTGTCCCTATATTTTTCATGGCCGGATGCTCAGCCCCGAAAACCGTCCCCGTGGATTACGCCGCGCTAACGAACGAACAGTCCAAAAAGACGATCGCATTAGACATGAAGGAAGAGGAAATTACGGGCATTCTGGGCAAACCCGAGACCAAGGATGACGAGAGCCTTACCGATCTTGCGCTATACGACTACGGCAACGGTCTGATCGTCGGCTTCAGGGAAGGAAAAGTGATCTGGCTCATGCTGGAAAGCGCGGAATCGGGATACGCGACGAAGATCGGCGAACTAACCGTCGGAAAAAGCTTGGAGCAAGCCAAGCAAGCTTACGCGTTCGAAGGCTCGCCCGGCAACGGCCCGTTCGATTTCATCCATACGTTCAAATTGCTCATCGAAGACAACAAGGTCATCGGACAACCGCTTGAAGCCGAAGGCACGCCTTACTACTGGATCGAATGCTATATCGATGAAGACGGAATCATCTACAAGCTTCTCATCACCCATCACGAAATGATCGAGCCGCCCGCCGACTGAACGAAATCGCCCCGTTCCGAACGCGTCAAGCCGCGCGGAGCCGGGGCGTCATATTTTACGCGAAGCGTGTCCATCCTCTGATCGTCCGGGCGACATCCGCTCCTTCGTTGATCATGCGAATGATTTCCTCGTTGATGAGCTGTCTGGAGGAGTTCCATTTCTCGCTCAAATAGAATCCGCTTGTCTGAACAAAGTCAAGTTCCTCGATATATCTCCGCCACACCGGATGGACCGTATACCCGCTCCGCTCGGCAAGCGACCTCGTGATCGGCAGCGTATTCGCTTGCCGGAACGCTTCGGGACGCTCCAGTGCATAATGGCGTAAAAACGCCCATGCCAGCTCGCGATTCGGCGACTTCGCGCTGATTCCCGCGGCTCCCATATAGATCATGTTGGCGTTCTCCCCGCCCGGCATCCGAGGCAGTCCGACGACGCCATACTTGTCCTCCAATCCGTAACGCACGACCGCTCCGGCAAACCAAGCGAATCCGAAGATGAGGGCGAAGCCTTCGTGCAATTCTCCCGCCTCGGACGGCTCGCCGGGTCTGCGAATGACCCGGTGCACGCGGTAGGCGTCGATCAGCAGCCGGTACGCTTCGATGACAGGGAGCTGATCCGCATAACCTCTGGCTGTCGTACCATCGGGCGAGACGTAACGTCCGCCGTTGCGCATGACGAACGGCTCGAACTCCTCGACGTCGACGCCGAAACCGAGTCCGAACTGGGTCGCCACCCCGCGCTCGTTGCGCAGCGTCAGCTTCTTGGCCGTCTCTATCATTTCTTCCCACGTCCAGCCTTCCCTCGGATACGGAAGACCGGCGTTATCGAACAGCTCCCTTTTGTAGAGAATCAGAGGAAGCGCGACGTCCACCGGCAGCCCCGGCAGCGTTCCGTCCTTGCCGGCCACCCTCATAACGCCAGGGTTCAAATCATCCTTCAACCCGGGTATCTCCTCCACGCGAGGCAGCAGATCGACGAACAAGCCTTTTCGGTTGAAAATCGACCAGCCACCGGATTCGACGATGTCCGGCGCTTCGTCGGATTGGAGAGCCCTGTGGGATTCAGCGTGATCGGCGGCCTGCTCGATCGTAATGACAACGTCGGGATGCGCCTTCTCGAAAGAAGCTTTTGCGTCCATCAGGTTGTCCAAATGCTGAAACTCGGTCATGATTTTGAGGCTTTTCACGTTGCTCATTGGGATGTTCCTTTCTCCAAATAAGGGATTGTTTTCTCCAAATAACCGATCGCGGACGCCTCGAAAGTTCTCGCTTGCTCCAGCAATCCGGCGCATCGTTCGCACAGGTCCGCTTGCATCAGTTCCGCCGTCTTGACGAACGGCGCCAGCTCTTCGAGCTCGCGCAATGCTTCGGCAGCCTGCTCATACGCTTGGGAAGCCAAAAGGGTGAATCTCATCGCCTCCCCTTCGAACGGGACGGTTCTCAGGTATGCGGCAGCGCAGCTTTTCGTCCGGGAATACACGTAGGCAAGATGGCCCATTCCGTACCGGTTCGGAGGAGAGCCCGGACCGCGTCTCAGATGCCCGATCCACGTATCGTAAGCGGCCAGTCCCGTGACGTAGGACAAATAGGACGTCATCGGACGGTAAGCCCAACGGTTCTTGGCGAACGACACCGCAAACCGGACGGTCTTCTCCGCCAGGCGCCGCCGGCGAGTGTCCCGCGTGCCGGGAAGGGACGCCGTCCGATCGCGGTCCGCTTGACGAGTCAAGGCGGCCAGGAAGCGAATCGGATTGTCGGCGACGTCCTCGTAGCTCAGCGTTTTCCCTTCCGGGCACATGACGTCGGTCAGATGCACGACCCGGCGCTCGTCGTCGTAGCCGCAGATCAGCGACCATTCATGAATGAACGGTCTGGTCGCGGACGTGTCGAAATACAGAACCGGCCTTCCGCTGTCGATCGTTTGACGGATAAAAGGCAGAACCGCCTCTTCGATCGGCAGGACGACGGGAAACTTCTCGACGGCTCCGAGCAGCGGCACAGGAAAATCGGAAAGCTGGCCGCAGACGAGCGCCGCCTCGTACCCGAGATCCCGCGCGAAAGAGATCAGCGTCTCCCGCCAATCGAACATGTAAATTCCGTCGGCGAAAGTCGTTTTCTCGGAAATTTGCATCCGAAAGGCAAACCCCGACAGGCCCATCAGCTCTGCGATGTCGCGCGAATCTCCCATCGTCGCCAACATATGCCCCAGCCGGTCGACCATGGTCGTGGGCAAGGAGGCGTGCGCGGGCCATTCCGCAAGCTCCAGCATCTTATGCCTGGCCAATATGGCTCCTCCCTTCTCGGGAAGCAGGCCAAGGGAAACGCGGATTTGTTCTTGCCGGAGTTTCTGCCGCGAACGGTGGATGTACGTATAGATGGAACCGGTCGTCATGCCGTACATCGCAGCGATCTCTTCCGGGCTCAGCTGCTTGAAGAAATACGCTTCGAAAATCGCTCTCTCCTTCTTCGTCAAGCAGTGCAGCACCGCATGGATCGTCTCGTACATCTCCTTGCGCATCAGATGCTCGACAGGGTCGTCTTCCTTCATCGCGGCTTTGCCGGCCGAACGCGTCAGATGATCCAGAATGCTGTCCAGGTTGTCCCAATCGACGCTTCCTCCGTTCCGCTCCCGCGCCTCGAACGACGTGAACGGCTTCTCCCTGCGATGCGGTCCGCCGCGCCTTAAACGCATGTTCGCCTGATTCCGGACGATCCGGTGCAGCCATGGCAGGAAGCGGTTCGCGTCCTGAAGCGATCCGATGTGCATAAAGGCGCGAATCAAAGCGTCCTGCACGATATCGTCGGCAAGATGCGGATCTCCGGTCATTCGCTCGGCCCAGCCTTTGGCACGGCACCGGTGCCGCTCGATCAGTTCCCCGAACGCCTCCGTATCTCCTGCCCGCGCCCGTTCCGCCAGCTCCGTTCCGAGGTCCGCGCTTTCCTTCTCCTTCTCCGCGTTGTTTGCAACGTCCGGATCAAGCCCGTTCCCGTCTCTCATCCCGTTCTCCCCTGTTCCTGCCGCCCCTCGAATAAAGAGATGCCGGAAGCCGCATACATTTGAACATTTTCAGGCCGAATCCAACTTATTTTTTTAATGTATACCAAATTTCCCAATCAAGCAAAAACGTCTTTCGCGTCCTCAAGATGAAAAACTGCGTTTTTGTCGGAGGTGATTCAGAAAAAGATAGCGATTTTTATACTTTTTGAATCACAGAAAAAGACTGCTTCCTCATTATCAGAATAATGAAGAGCAGTCCGATTAGGTGGTTTATACAAGGTTAGGCCCGATACGTGCCGTCTAAGCCATGGCCATCAGCACGGCTCCCCAGGAAGCTTCCTTCTTCGCGGGATAGACGATCATGTCCGGGAAGTCCCGCTTCAGCAGGCCGAGCAGTTCGGCTCGCACTTCTTCGTTGCGCAGCAGCACGCTGCCTGCCAAAGCCAGCTTCCCGCCTTGCAGATTCAGCTTCTGCGCTACGGGAGCGACCAGCTCGCGCAAAGCTTCGGCGCTCTTGCGGACGATCGGCGCAGCCGCCGCGTCTCCGAGCGCGCAAGCCTCCGACAGCAGCGGGGCGAGAGCGGCGATGTCCTTCTTGTTCGTCGTCTTGGCGTGCGCAAAGCCGATCACCTGCCGAACCGAATCGACGCCCAGACGCTCGTATACCAAGGAGGTGATCGCCGTAGGAGGCAGGCGGCCGTCGTTGGCGCGGACGACGGCGGAGAGCAGATCGCGTCCGATGCTGTAGCCGCTCCCCTCGTCGTCGATCAGATAGCCGCAGCCGCCCGCGCGATGCTCCGCTCCCGCTGCGTTCCTGCCGAAGCAGATCGAGCCGGTGCCCGCGATCAGGATCATGCCGTGCGGACTCTCGTGCGCGCCGCGCAGCGCGGTCTCATGGTCGCCCGCGATAATCAGCCCGCCTTCGTAGCCGCACGACCGAACGAGCTCCGTCATCCGCGAGACGACCGTCGGATTGCTGACGCCGGCCGCGCCGATGCAGATTCGCGCGCAGTTCGCCAGCCCGCCGCATACGCGCCCGATCTCGGCGAACATCTCCTCGAAACTGCGGCGGATGCTCGCCTCGTCCTGACCGTTGAAATTGATCGGCCCGGAGACGAAATGATGAACGGCTTCGCCCCGTTCGTCGGCGATCGTCAGCGCCGTTTTCGTCCCGCCTCCGTCCATTCCCGCCACGTATCCCATTCGCTGCCACTCCTCTTAGTAAAGATGATACGCTTGCTTGCGTTCGGAGAACGCGCGGCTCTCCTCGCGGAACCGCTCCAGCAGCGCTTCCTCGTCGGTCTCGTCCCGATACGCGCGATCGCCGCCGAGCAGATCGATGAACGGCCTGCCGTTCTCCCGCACGGGAGGCAAAAACGCAAACTGCTCGTGCCGTCGCTTCAGCTCGTACATCAACCGAACCCCGGTCTCCAGCGGCCGGAGCGCCCGGAAGTCCGTCACGTGAAGCTGCACGCCTGCGCATAGCTCCCCTTCGTGCTTGTAGAACGTCGGCTTGAAATAGACGGGCCGGAAGCGAACGCCAGGCAGCTCCTTGCGGTTCATCTCCTCCGCCAGCTCCTCCGCCCGAACGAACGGCGCGCCGACGATCTCGAACGGAGACGTCGTGCCGCGGCCTTCCGACACGTTCGTCCCCTCGAACAGGCACGTGCCGGAATAGAGCAGCGCCGTCTCGAAGCGCGGCACGCCGAGCGAAGGCGGAACCCAGATGCGTCCGGTCTCCGGAAACAGCATCTCCCGCTCCCAGCCTTCGCAGCGAACGACGCTCAATTGCGCGTTCAGGCCCGTCTCGGCGTTGACCATCGTCGCCACTTCGCCGGCCGTCAGGCCGTAGCGCACGCACAGCGAGTAGTTGCCGACGAACGAACGGTATTCGGGTCGCAACACGTTGCCTTCCACCGTCGCGCCGTCCAGCGGATTTATCCGATCCAGCACGACGAACGGCTTGCCCGCCTTCGCGCAATCCTCCATCGCGTAGAGCATCGTGTAGATAAACGTATAATAGCGCACTCCCACATCCTGAATATCGTATACGACCATATCGACCGCGTCCAGCATCTCCGGGGTAAGCCGCTTGGAATCTCCACGGTACAGGCTGTAGACCGGAACGCCGGTAAACGGATCTATATAGTCGTCGACCAGAGCGCCCGCTTGGCGGTCGCCGCGTACGCCGTGCTCGGGCGAGAACAGGGCGGCAAGCCCGAACTTCTCGTGCAGTACGCGGATCGTCGATTCCAGCTCGGCGGTCAGCCCTGTCGGCGACGTAATCAGCCCCAGCTTCTTCCCCGCGAACAGATGGGCGTAATTGTCGATGCAGTCGATTCCGTTGCGTATCATCTTCTTCCTCCCGCCTCTGCTAATAAGAAATCTTCCCAAGAACGGCCGCCCGCTTGGCCCCCGTCACTCCCGGAAGGCTGTTCGGCCTGCCGGCGACGGCATAATCCGCGAGCAGCGCGAAGGCGACCGCCTCCTTGGCGTCGCTGCTCAGACCGATGTCCTCCTGTGTCAGCACCTCAACGCCCATCGGTTCGAGCTCCTCCTTCAGCATGCCGATCAACGTCGGATTGTAGCTGCCGCCTCCGCCGACGATCATCGCGTCCGCCGCATGCTTCGGACGGATGAAGCGCCGATAGCCGTCCCCGATCGACCATGCTGTCAACCGCGTCACCGTGGCCGCAAGATCGCTTGCCGACAAGCCGCGCTCTTCCCCGTAGGCGAGCAGCTTGTCGACGTACGCCGAGCCGAACAGCTCCCGTCCGGTCGACTTCGGAAGCGGCTGCGCATAATATGGCTCCTGCTGCAGCCGCTCTAGCAGCTCCGCGTCGACGCGCCCCTCCTTGGCGATCGCGCCGCCGACGTCCATCGACATGCCCGGAAACAGCCGCGACACGACGCCGTCGATCAGCATATTGCCCGGTCCGGTATCGAAGGCGTACACTTCCTCGGGCGAACAAGCCGCGGGCAGGACGGTAACGTTCCCAATGCCGCCGATGTTTTGCAGCAGCAGCGTTCTGTCCGACTCACCGTACAGCAAATATTCTGTAAAAGGGACAAGCGGAGCGCCTTGGCCGCCCCAAGCCATGTCCGCAACGCGGAAGTCCGATACGCAAGGAATGCCTGTCCGGGCGGCAATAACCGCTCCTTCCCCGATCTGTACCGTATAGCGCAGATCGTAGCCATGGCTCGGGAACGGCTGGGGAGCGTGAAAGATCGTCTGGCCGTGCGAGCCGACGACCGCGATCTCCTCCGGATTCAGGCCGGCCCGCCGGATCGCCGACAACGCCGCTTCCGCATAAAGCTCGCCCAGCAGCACGTTAAGACGCCCGACCCGGTCGACCGTCGCGGCCGAAGGCTCGAACAGCGCGAAAATTTCCGCTCTCACGTCCGCCGGATACGGAGTATTCTCGAAAGCAAGCAACCGGATTTGCGGCCGGCCGCCTTCTCCCTCCCGAATCTCGATCGCCGCCGCGTCGATCCCGTCCACCGACGTGCCCGACATTAAACCTACCGCGCGGCGGACGCCCCCGGCGCCTTCGTGCGAGCTTGCTTCGCGGTATCGCTTTCCGTAAACGTTCCCATTCTCGTCCATACCTATCGCCAGCCCCCTATGCTCACCCGGCACATTTCTGTCGTAATCATAATCCGGGCAGATTTTTTCGTCAACGAAATTTGAAATAAAATTTCAATAATTTTAATTATATATGATTATTTAAATTCAAATCTACTTTTTCCTCCAGTCGATCCCATCCGCCTTCGTTCGATGAAAATAGCAATGTTCTCCCCCGACAATCCAACATCCTTCTCGCCGGCAACTCGGTATGATGAAAACCGTATGAAAATTCACTCGCAGAAGGAGCAAGAAACCGTAAAAATGATGAGAAACACGTACTTGGACTCTGCCGTGCTTAACGTCGCGTTCGCTCTTCGGGTAAGAGCCCCCGGCAAAACAAGAGCTTTCGAGCTCGCCATGTGCCAACTCAGCGAAAGAAATCTGTGCCTGGACCGCATCCGGTTAGCCGACGCGCAAGGCAAGGAAATCTGGTTCTCGGTGGAACGGATCGAATCGATCCGCTGGACGGCCGCCGAATCGACCGGATTCAGTCATCTGTTCCAAGTTCACGGGCAAATCCGGCTGGAAATCGCTCCCGAGAGGGGTATTCTGAACCGGATGCCGATTCCGTTATCCGGCGACTATCGCCTTCCCCGATCCAAGCTGTCGGATATGACCGTCTGGGTCATTCCCACCGCCGGCGAACCGGCATTCGCTCAAGTGCTCGGCCAAACGTTGGAGCGTCGTCTCCCCTGCAGTTCTTTCTCTCTGACGAGCGCCGTTTGAAGCGGCGGCGCGAAGCGGAGCAAGGGCGTCTTGGCATCCGTCATTCGGAATCGCTTCTGTCCGCCGATGGAGCCCGCTCCGCTTCGCGCCCACCATTTTCCACACAACCTACCGTTCCCTCCCAGCGTCAAACCTAGTAAGGCTTAGGACGAAGGGAGAAGGACGCATCATGTTAACCAGAATCGGAGCAATCGCCCTGCTGGGCCTGCTGCTCGGACAAGCGCTGCCCGCGCATGCGCATGCGGCTCAAGGCGGCGCTCCGGATATTTACGTAGACGGAAAGAAGCTGGCGCTAGCCGCCGATCCGATCGTCGTCGGAGGCGCGACGCTCGTGCCGATGCGGGCGATTTTCGAAGCGCAGCACACCGAGGTGACCTGGTCGAACGCCGCGCAGACGGTGAGCGCGATCAAGGATGGCCTCCTCTTTACATACCGAATGGGAGACACAACGGCATATCTTAACGGCAAAGCGATCCCGCTGCCCCAGCCGGGCGCCGTCGTGAACGGAACGGCGATGCTGCCGCTTCGCTTCATCGGCGAAACGCTCGGCAACGTCGTGCAGTGGCACGCCTACGCCAACGACATTACGATCTCCACCGTTCGGGAGTTCCGTACTTCCGTCACCTACGGCGTGAACCTGCGCGCCGCGCCCGACGCCGCCTCCGATACTCCGATCCGCGGCATGCTCGCCAAGGGCGAGAAAATCCAGGTGCTCCGCGAGATCGACGCGAAATGGCTGGAAGTGCGCACCCAGGACGACCGGATCGGCTTCGTCTCGGCCAAGCCGCAGTACACCGATTACGAGAGCCCGACGCTTGCCAAGCTTCAGGGAGACGAATTGATTTCGTTCGGCATGCAGTACATAGGCACGCCTTACGAGTTCGGCGCGGCGCTTGGCCAGACCGACACGTTCGACTGCTCCTCGTTCGTGCACCATGTTTTCGAGGAAGTGCTGTCCGTCGACCTGCCGCGCGTCTCGTACAATCAGGCGAAGGAAGGCCGGGCGGTTGGTTTGGACGAGCTTCGCGTCGGGGATTTGCTGTTTTTCGGAGCGCGCGGGCTGGAGATCGGACACGTCGGCATCTATGCGGGCGACAACCGGATTTTGCACACCTTTTCCAAGGTCAAAGGCGTTCACTTCGACGATTTCGACGAGAAATGGAAAAAGAGATTCGTCACGGCCCGCAGGCTGATCTAGCCTGCCTGATCAGTCTAATCAGCTTGATCAGCCTGATAATCCTGCCCTGTCAGCCAAAATCGAGCAGCATCCATTCCGGCCTATATAGGTCAACAATTGGATGCTGTTCATTTTTTATTCAGATCAATCGAATATAATGGTTCGAGTAGCGGAACTTGCGG
This sequence comes from Cohnella sp., assembly GCF_041641335.1. Classification (NCBI taxonomy): domain Bacteria; kingdom Bacillati; phylum Bacillota; class Bacilli; order Caryophanales; family Paenibacillaceae; genus Cohnella; species Cohnella sp. The sequence continues at coordinate 31,919 of NZ_JBEPYQ010000036.1, forward strand.
GCACACCGACCAGAACATCGGAGATTGGAAAAGATACTTCGAATACGTGAAGAAAGGAGGGCCGTTGCATCCCGTAAGTGCCGGTACAATCGCCACGACGCGTGATGACGGCGCCAGTGCAAGAACCGCCGGGAGAGAAAGAAAGGGAGAGAGAATACCGAAATGAAGAAAAGATTGTATGCAATGGGAATCGTGATGCTGCTGATCGTGAATGTGTTTGTCGGCGGCACCGCTCTGCATGCCGCGGACAACGCTCCGGGCTCCGGGGAGGACGGTCGGCAGGTCGAAGTCGCCGGCGAGGAGCGGACCGACAGCAGGCCTGCCAAGGCAATCGAAGACCCTATTTTGACCAAAGTGATTTTGAAGGACGAACGAGGTTCGGTCGTCGACGCGGTATACAATCCGGACTACCGGTTCGAGATCGGGTCCGCGGTCCATCTGGCATTCGAGTGGGAGCTGCCGAACGGACACGATTACAAGGCGGGGGATACGTTCTCGTTCAATCTGCCGCCCGAGTTCGCCATCTATACGGAGATCGAAGGGACGCTGGCCAACGGCGACAGTACGGTCGGCTCCTTCACGGTCGACCGGGACGGGCGGATCGTCATGACCTTCAACGATTACATGGAGAATCATTCCAACGTTAAAGGCACGTTGGAGATCGTTACCGAATTTAATGTGGAAATCGTCAAAGGCAGCGAGGAGGTCGTCATTCCCGTGCCGGTTCGGGACGGCGTGCAGACGGTCGTCGTCGTATTGAAGCCGGACGTCGATACGACGATCGAGAAGCGGGGCCTGCTGGCGGCCGACAAGAGCCGGATCGATTGGGCGATCGAGATCAACAAGAAGCTGGAGAAGCTCGAACAGGCGACCGTTGCCGACCCGATGCCGGAAGGTCTGAGGCTGATCGCCGATTCGGTCAAGGTGTATCGGCTGCAGGTGAATGCGGACGGTTCGACGGTAAAGGGCGCTCCCGCGGATCCGACCGCTTACTCGCTGGAGGCGTATGACGACCGGTTCGTGCTGAAGTTTGCCGAGACGATCGACCGGGCCTACCGGATCGAATATTCCACGGACGTCGCGGGCGTACAAAGCAAGTTCGTGAACACGGCCACGCTGTCGGGGACGAATACCGAGGATGCGCAGGCGTCCGCCACCGTGACGGTTGAGCGCGGCGAGCGCCTGGATAAAGCGGTCGGACGCTTCGACTCGTCCACGGGCGTCATCGACTGGGTCATTCGCTACAACTTCAGCCGTGACTCGATTCCTCAAGACAAGGCCTGGCTGAAGGACGAGTTCGGCAGCTCGCATACGCTCGTACCAAATTCGCTCAAAGTGTTCTCGGTCGATCCTGAGGAAGAGCTCGGCTCCGGCTACGAGCTTAAGGAATCCGCTCACGGCTTCGAGCTGCAATTCCTTCACGAGGTTACGTCGCCGTATACGATTCGATATCAGACGCAGCTGACCGAACGACCCACGGCCGGGGAAACGGTGAAAAACGTCGTGACCGACGGACTCGGCGGCAGAGACGAAGCCAGCCAGCGGATCTCTCAGGGCGCGATCGTCAAGTCTCACAAGTCCGCGAACTACGCGGAAAAAACGGCGAAATGGGAAATCCGGATCAACACCGACAAGAAGCCGGACGGCAGCCGATACGTCATGAAGAACGTCAAAATCGCGGATACGTTCACGAACGGCGGACTCGAGCTGATTCCGGACAGCCTGAAAATCAAAAAATCGCAAGGCGGCGAGCTGGAGCGCGGGAAAGACTACGAACTGGTTTATACAGATCCGAAAATCGGCTTCGTCATCGAATTCAAAGTCGATGTCGCGGACGCCTATACGATCGAGTACGAGACGAAATTCGATGTCCAATGGGTGAAGGATCCCGGCAAGCGAATCAACAACAAAGCCGTCGTGACCTGGACGGACGAGAACGGCAGCAACAAAGAAGCGGCCGCGGAAGCCGGCTTTGACTTGAACCGCTATGCCAAAAACAACGGCGGCAAGTTCGGTTCCTACAACGCGGAGACCAAGGAAATTACGTGGAACGTCCTGATCAACTACAACCGCGAGAAGCTGGCCGGGGCGAGCGTCGCCGACAAGCTGCTGCAAGGGCAGAAGCTGGTGCCCGGCTCCGTGAAGGTGTATCCGCTGACGGTGAAGTCCGACGGAGGGGTACAGCAAGGGAAGACGGAAGTGCCCGGAGACGAATACGAAATCGGCCTCCCGACCGCGGACAACGACAACGTCTTGACCGTCCGGTTTGCCGATGAGATCTCTTCCCCGTACTGGCTCACGTTCAAGACAACGTTGGAAGGCTCTCTGGTCGTGCGGGAAATTCATAACTATGCGGATTTTCTGATCGGCGGAGCTAAGAAGACGACGTGGGAAGCCAAGGTAAACGTGCCGAACGGCGGACAATATGTCGGCAAGTACGGGGTCCAGAACGGCAAATACATGGACTGGACGATCCGGATCAACGAGGGACAGTCCTACCTGACCAACGCCAAAATCATCGATACGCCGACGCCGAACCAGGAGCTCGTTGCGGATTCGTTCCGCCTGTTCGCGACGACGGTCAAAGCCGACGGTTCGATTGCCGAGTCGGAAGAGCTGGAGAAGGACGTGGATTTCACGCTTCACATCCTCACGGATGCGAACGGCGCGCAATCGTTCGAGCTGGCTTTCAAGGGCGCGATCGGCAAGCCGTTCATTTTGAAGTACAAATCCTTGATCCAGGCCAACGACAAAGAGAAAGTCGGCAATACCGTCTATTTGGAAGGCGACGGACTGACGACGGAAATTCGGGAAAAGACGGAGGAAATCGTCGTACGCACCTCCTCCGGCTCGGGATCGGGAAGCGGCGAGACCGGCGCGCTGCAGGTGATTAAGGTCGATGCCGCCGATCCTGCCCAAACGCTTGCGGGCGCGGAGTTCAAACTGATCGACAAGTCGGGCACCCGCGCGCCGCGAATCGGAACGACGGACGGGATGGGAGAGCTGCGCTTCGCCAACCTGCTGTACGGCGACTATGTGCTGGAAGAGACGAAGGCTCCTGAAGGGTATGTCATCGATCGGGCCATGTACGACGTGACCATCGACGGCACGACGGTCGACGGGACGAAGACGGTCGTCGTTACAGTGACGAACAACAGGACGTCTCCTCCTGATCCGGGTAATCCGGGCAATCCCGGAAATCCGAGCGATCCTGGAAATCCCGGCGATCCGGGCAGCCCTATTGATCCGGGAGACCCGGGAGATCCCGGCGATCCGCAGCCGCCCGGGAATCCGGGAGATCCTGCCGGCGGAGACCCGGTGACTCCGACCGATCCTGCAGATCCGGCGGAGCCCGAAGAACCGGGCGAAGATTTGGTGGAGGTTCCGGGCGACGACATCCCGCTCGGCGGAACGGAGCCCGAGCCGGAATCGGGATCGCCAAACTCCGGAGGGCCCAACGTCCTTCCGAAGACCGGGGAATCGAGCCCGCTTCCGTACTATGCAGGAGGAGCCGCGCTTATTGCGGCCGGTCTGTGGATCGGCTTCGGCCGCCGCCAACGGAAATTGGCCTGACGGCGGCTCCGGCGGGTAGGAAATGAAAAAATGGCGGTGCCGGTTAATCCCGGCATCGCCATTTTCCTTTTCGGTCCGGTGCTTCAGGCTTTTCGACGGGCTCGGGTTTTATTCCGCCAGCACCTTGAACTCCTTCAGCATCTGATGGAACCGGGCGCCGTGCCCTTCCGCAGCTTCCAGGAAGTATTTCTCGGTAATCGTAAAGCTGCCCTGCTTCCCATTGTCCACGACGTAGATGACGACGACTTCGCTGTCCCATTCCTTCCCGGCCAGCGCCCGGACCGCATAGCCTTGCACCGGCTCCGACACCTTTTCGACCTCGCGCACGTCCTCGTAATTGCCGGACAACTCCCCGCTCAACCGCTTGATCAGATCCTCGGGCTTCTCGTCTTTAACCTGCTCAATCGTCATCGACACTTCGGGATAACGCTCGGGCAGCGGCTCCTTCGTCGTAATGACGTCCTTGCCGCTTTCCTGAACGAGCTTGTAGCGCTCCTGATCGTAATAGATGACATATTTGCTCTCCTCGTTCTGGTGCAGCTTCTGGTCCGTCTCTTCCTTCTGGCCTTCGACTTCGACCTCGACTTTCTTTTCCGGCGCGAACCATTCCTTGACGTCCTTCATAAAAGCCGTACCGGCCGGCATGGCCAGAAATACTCCGAATGCCATAATAAAGACGGCGACTCCCATCGTTATTTTCAATGTTCTCATCGTTCGATCGCTCCTCTTCGTCTGTTTTGTCGTTGTCCGCGACCTGGTTCCCATTCTTGTCGGCGCCGCCGGCTCGCTGTCCAGCATCGCTTCGATCCGATCCCACACTTCCTCTTTCGTCTCCTCGGCGTAACGGCTCTTCTCCAGCAGCTTGTCTTTAAGATTCCGTTCCATAGCGTTCGCCCCCCAGCCCTTTCTTCATCTTTTCCCGTCCCTTGAGCAAGCGCGATTTCAGCGTATTCACGTTCACGTCGAGCATGTCGGCGATTTCCTTCTCGCTGTAGTCGTGCAAATATTTCAAAATGAGCGGAATGCGGTACAAGTCGTCCAACGTCTGCAGCACCTCGTACACGTCCACCGAAACGTCGGGCAGCTTCTGCTCGACGGCGATTTTCTCAAGCTGCTCCCCGAACGGAACCACCTTTTTCTCCCGTTCCATCACCCTGTAGCACTCGCGGAGCAAAATACAGTAGAACCATGGCTTAAACGGCTTGCTCCCGTCGTACTGCCAGACGTTCCGGTATACCCGGAGAAACGTTTCCTGCACCGCGTCCTTCGCCCACTCCCCGTTCTTGGTCACAAGCTTGGCGGTGCGCATTGCATAGTCGAAATATTCGTCGTACAGCGACCGAAACGCGTTGCGGTCTCCTTGGAGAATGCGTTCGATCAACCGATTGTCCACTCGAATCCCCTCTTTCCTGCTGTTCTATAAGCGGTGGTTCAAAAAGTCCGATTTTGATCATGAAGCAACTCTTGAAGCGGATTCGACGTCGAATCTTGCATTCAGCCGACTCTTCCGGTGCTCACGTAGTTTTGACTACGCTACGCTCCTCATCCCCGGTCTTCATCCAACCTTCTCGATGCTGAAAACCGATCTTTTTGAACGTTCACTACAAGTATTACCCGGCGAATCGGTGGAAAGTTTGCTGCAAAGCCAAAAAAAAGCGGACGGAGGAAGAGCATGCAAAAAGCCGCGCATCCATGCGCGGCTCCCGCCGAACGATCCTATAAGTTCAAATCCGGATTTTCCGAAAATGCTTCAGCAGGACGATCAGGTCCGTCTTCGACGGGTTCGAGATCGTGACATCCAGTTTCCATCCGTCCTTCACGAACATCGGCAACTACTCCCATTGGTTCAAGCTGAAGTCTTTCAACGAGACCGTTTGTCAACTGCCGCTCAATTCCCATAAAGAAAGTTAATCAAATTACATTAACTGATAGAAAAAAACATGGCAACTTATTGTCTTGAAATTTGTTTAGTTTATGTACGAAATTTCTTGGTTCAGATTAGGTGAAAACGGGACTTATGGCTCAAGTTCATTGTTCGACACAATTCGCTATGTACATAGAGATATTATTTTGGTATCCTTCAATTATAATCCTATTTTTGTAATCAAAGTAATAAATTAGCATATACTCAATCCATATATAAACAACAAGACAAGCTGGTGTTTTTCTATGTTTACAACATTTGTATTAAATCGTTAGTTTACCCAGTCACATCATGAAGTTAAGCCTATTTTCGCTCTGCGAAAGTTGAGTTTATATCTATACCAAAAGTATTAGGAGGAATGAAATTAATGAAAAAAACTGTAGTGGTTTTACTAAGTTTTTGTCTTTTTCTCGCATTTATTAATGTATCGGTTGCTGCTCCTAACTCAGAGCAGTTAATCCCAGCTTCAAAAGAGATAAAGGAATCAAAGTCGCCCTTAAAAAAACATTTAAGGGTGCTCCATGTCGGTCACGGCGAATATTCAATTTCAAACACAGACGGCCAAAAAGCCACTCTAATTGAAAGCGAGAATGTCTATCGTCTGGATGATGGAACATTTTTGTCTTACCTAAACGAAAAACAATTACTTAAAGTTGAAAAGCTCGATTTACATTTGATTGATCAATTGGCAATTGAGAACGTTTTTAATTCTTACAGTATTAATGAAGAGATTAAAAAAGATATACTCGAAATGTCGAAGATTGCAGTAGAGAGTGGGAATAACGAAGCAAGGGCATCATTATATACAGCTGCGAAAGTACCACAAGATTCCGGTACTATCGGAACAATGGCACAAATAACTAGTTATTACACATACAATGGCAGAAATCTAAGACAAGATATGATTTACTTTTATGATATGTCAACTACCTGGAAAACAATTTCATCTGGAGCTAACACTAAATCAGTAGCTGAGGGATTATCTAATTTTGCAATTTGGGGAGTTGGATCATTTGGCTCTGCGTCTATAGCGCTAGCAGTTAATTTATATGTAGGCGCATTAACTGCAATTAGTACTTTTGTTAATTTAGTAGGTTATACTCCAATTGGAGGTGCAACTTCAGATACTATTCAAGTAAAAATTGATTATGATAAGTGGACAAAATATGATTATGTTCAAGATTGTACTGGATGCCAAGGAGCAACCTACTTGCTTGGCACTGTTACACAAAAAGTACGGATAATCAAAATAGACCACTATATGTATTTTTATACGAATAGCGGAGGTAAAAGCACAACGTTTACTACCAATCCAAATCAAACATATGAGACAGCATATACAACTGCAAACTATTCCAATCCTGCGCCTAAAGCAATTCAATATTACGGATCTCCCTGGACTGAGTATGTACAATTTAGAGTCTATAACACGGAAGTGGCATTTTAGAATGTTGAATTGGATATCAATGGTACAGGGCTTGTGCCCTGTACCATTTGCTTAATTTAGAGTTGTGTCATTTGTAGAGTTAAATCAAAGTATAATAAATTACTGATCATTCTGAAATCGTTTGTCAACTGTCCGAGAGGTGAGAGATGATGGTTATTGTCTTAAACATCATGGTTTGGTTTTTTATTCTGTCAATTCCTTTTTTATTGATTCGTATAATCCGCGCTCAAATACGGAAGAAGAAGAATAAAAGTTTGTACATCAATATCTCAATCCTAGTCGGTATGCTATTGTTGTTGGCAATCTTCTATTCCCCTACGCGGCTAACATTACCAGACCCGCAGCAACTATTAATAACACTAGACGCAAGAAACCAAGATCTTACATCGCTCATGAACGATGCACAAATAAATGAACTTGTTATGTTGGTAGAACGCCAAAGACTGGTGAAAAGTACAACTAAAACACTCGGAGGCACTTTATCATATCCAGCCGAAAATGGAATTAATATCATGATTTCTGGAAAGGATGAGCCATTCCATTTATATATTTTCGCTAGAAATGATGATATTAAACGTACATTTTTTGAAATAAAAGGACAATATTATACTGTACTTGAAACAAAAAGCTTTGTTGAAGATATTTTAGAACTATGCGAGCGAATAAAGAGGTAATCCTGAATTTCGAAAGTGCCTTACTTTGAAATAGAAAGCAGAAATCGTCAGCCCTTCTATGGGCTGCATTTTTTTGCCTGCTGCTACTCATCGAAAATCATTGGAAACAGTTGAGGCTTGATCCTTTTGGTTTTTTTCGGATGCGGCTATGAATAATTACAAAACGAATCGAATTCGCCGTAAAGAGGCAAACGGACGAAAAAACCCGCCGGAGGTCCGGCGGGCGACGAGAAACCGGGAGAAGGGATTCGTTACGTCTCCGTCATCACCCCGCCGTTGACGTGGAGCACCTGGCCCGTGACGAAGGAAGCGTCGTGAGAAGCCAGATAGACGTAGGCCGGAGCCAGCTCGAACGGCTGACCGGCGCGTTTCATCGGCGTCTCGAGCCCGAACGTCTTCACGTATTCGGCGGAATAGCTGGAGACGATGAGCGGCGTCCAGATCGGTCCGGGAGCGACGGCGTTGACGCGAATGCCCGCGCCTGCCAACTGGAGGGAAAGCGAGCGGGTAAACGATACGATCGCCCCCTTCGTCGCAGAATAGTCCACCAGCAGCGGCGCCCCCGCGTAAGCGGTGACGGACGAGGTGTTCACGATGGCGCTTCCCGGGCACAGATGAGGAAGAGCGGCTTTGGTCATATAAAACATCGGGAAAATGTTCGTCCGGAACGTATCCTCGAGCTGGGAGTCGGAGATGTCCGCAATGCGGGTCTGCGGAAACTGCACGCCCTGATTGTTGATCAAAATATCGAGCCTGCCGTAGCATTCGACCGTTCGGCGCACGACTTCGCGGCAAAACTCCGGACGGCGCAAATCTCCTTCTACGAGCAAGCATCTTCTGCCGTATTGGGCGACCATGCGCTGCGTAGCCATTGCATCCTCCCGCTCGTACAAGTACGCGATCGCCACGTCCGCCCCTTCCTTGGCGAAGGCGATCGCCACAGCGCGCCCGATGCCGCTGTCTCCGCCGGTAATGATCGCGACCTTGCCGGCCAGCTTGCCGCTTCCCCGGTATGCCGGATTGTCGGAGATCGGCACGGGAGTCATCTTGTATTCGAGTCCGGGCTGACGTTCCTGATGCTGCGGCGGGAACGTGATCGGCACCTGCTCGCACTTCATTTCTTGCCCAAAATAAGGATATCCGGGAATCACTGAGCAACCCTCCATCATTCGAACTGATAGCAGGGTATTCGCCCAGAGGGGCGGAAGTTCCGGCAACGTCGTTTTGCTTCGGCGGACGGACGTTGTCGAACGACCGCGCAACTTGCGTCGCCAACAGGCGATAAAGCGACACCCTTCTCTGGATACATATCGTATCATTAAGTGGACTGAGCCCACTCCACTCGGCATCGCTATTCTGTCTGCTTAACGAGGTGAAGGAATGTCCATTCTGCCCATGCCCCACTACGTCGCCCATACCGATCCGGCCGCGTCCATGCGGCTGGCGAGCAGATTCGGCGCGTATTTCAATCGTCTTCCTCCCCGCAGGAGAATCGTCGTCGTCTGCATCGGAACCGACCGCTGCACGGGAGATTCGCTGGGTCCCCTGACGGGCACGCTGCTCGGCAAATACCGCTCTCCCGAATTCGATATTTTCGGCACGCTGGAAAATCCCGTACACGCGATGAACCTTGCGGATACGATGGACAGGCTCTACGTCCGGTTCGAGGACCCGTTCGTCATCGGCGTCGACGCCTGTCTCGGACAAGCGTCCAGCATCGGCGCCGTCGTGATCGGAGACGGTCCGCTGCGGCCGGGCGCGGGCGTCAACAAGCAGCTGCCGCCGGTCGGCGACATTCACGTGTCCGGCATCGTGAACATCGGAGGGCTGCTCGGTTATCAGGCTCTGCAGAGCACCCGGCTGCATCTGGTCATGAACATGGCCGGTCTCATTTCCCGCAGTCTGCTCGTCGGCATCCGCATGTCGGCCGGGCGCGCGATCGAACCGGCCGTTCCTTAAGGGAAGAGCCATCGGGGGGCTTCCCCGATGGCTCTCGGTCAATCGATCGGATTCAAAATGAGCTGCATGCCCTGCGTTCTGAGCTGATCGTAAGAGATCGCCCACGCTTTGAACGCTTCGTACGTCTCGTCCGGAATATCGAACGTCCGCTTCATGTCCATGACGATCTGCTTTTCCTCGTCGCAGTAGTCTCCATCCGCATAAGCAAGCAGTAGAATCTCCAAGAAAAAAAGATGCTGGACGCGACGATCCCGGATTTCCGACAGCACCTCTTGTAAATCTCTCGGCGGCGCGACGATTCGCAAACGGTCTTCCAGTCCGAGCTCGGAACGCACGGACTGCAAATACCGCTTTTCACCGCCGCTGACGAAACCGTCCGCGTTGGCGACGGCATGAGCCAGTTCCAGGAAGGCTTCCCGCTGCTCCCTCTCCTGTATGAAATGCAAAAACAACCGCAGTCAGCTCCTCGTATCGCCAAATGTTTGCTTGCTTCATCTTGCACCGAAATCGCTTATTTTTCAAGAGAGCAGGCGAACTTTTTCGCGAAGTCCGGCGGTTATTCGTAGCGCAGGGAGGCGATCTCGAACGGCTTAAGCGTCAATGTGACGCTGCCGCCGCTCAGCTCCAGCGGCCGGATCGGAAACCGTACCTTGACCGTTTCCCCGGGCTGCAATTCAACCTTCCGAAACCCTTTCAGTTCGAGCGGCGGTCTTGTTACGCTGCTGAACTTGTCGGCGACATACAATTGCACGACCTCCGTCCCCGCAACCTCGCCCGCGTTCGTGACGGACACCTCGTCCGTCGCCTCCGGCAGCTCTTGAATCGGACATACCTGCTTCGACTTTACCAGAAGGGAGGGCGGAGATTGAAGTGCGATTATTGTATTTTTCATTTCCAAATTAGAGAAGCAAACGGCCGCTTGAACGACTTTTGCGCTTCCTACGGGCGGATGTTTGTTTTGTTTCCAAGCTTCTCCGCGATGCGCGCCAACGTTGCGGCGACCCCCGACTCGTACGAGGTCCCCTCGCTCCCGTATTCCGGCAAGGATCGGGCGGAGACAGAATCGCCTTTCTCGTAGCGATTCAGAATATCCTTCGCTCTTGATGCTTGCCATTCCAACAGTCTCAGCTTCCATCCGCCGATCCGCACCGCACTCGGTACCGCTTGAACGGCCGAACCGGCGATTCCGATCAACTCAGGAGGGCTAATCGCCGGACCGCCGCGAAGCCGCCAAGCGGTTGTGTCCGCGCTTTGCCGCATGGCCAGCTTCGCCGCGTAACGGGCTGCGTCGTCCGCGTACAAGTATTCCCGTTTGACCGAAGGTGGACCGACGTACTTGGTCGTTTTGCCTTGCGCGATTCTTTTAAGCGTATAATGAACGATCGTATTCGATACGTTCGGCCCGTACAGCTCCGGGCAAAGCAGCCGCAGATGCCTCTTGTCGGACAGCAAATCCTCGTGCTCGCCATCGGGACGATAGATCCCTTCGAGCAGCACGACCTTGGCACCCGTCCGTTCGGAAACCCAATGGACGGCTTCGAGCCGTTCCCGCACTCGATCGGGATGCTCGTCGTACGTTAAATAGATGCCGATGAAGATCGCGTCGACTCCTGCCGCCGCGGTCAGCAGCTCTTGCGGGTTCCTCCCGTCTCCAAGCGCCGTCCGCAGCCGCGAAGTTCCGGAGTACGCTTCTTCAAGAGCCGTTAATCGGCGACGCGATCCGGAGAAGGCGACGACCTCGGCGCCGGCTTCGATCAAGCTCCCGATCAACGCTCTGCCCATGCCCTTGCCTGCTCTTAACACCATTGCTTTTTTCACCTTTATTCGCTCCCGTCGTATTAGTTTTTAGAGATCGGGCAAGTTGCCCGACTTGGTTCCTACCCGGTATGAAGTCGTGATTCCTTCGTAATTGAGCATCATGCTCATCCCCATCGACGCATGCTCGAGATTGTGGCAGTGAACCATCCACAAGCCCGGGTTGTCGGCCACGAGGAAAATCTCGTAGATTTCGCCTTTTTTCGTCAACAGCGTATCCAGATAAACGGGGCTTCCCGTTAAGGGGTTGCCGTTTTTGCTGAGCACGCGGAAGGTATGCCCATGGAAGTGGAACGGATGATCTCCGCCCCCTTCGTTGACTAGGGTGATTCGAGCTGTCTCCCCCTCTTTCACGGTCATGGGCGGAATTTCATGGAACGAGCGCCCATTGATCGTGCTGACGAACAGAAGCTGGCCGAGCCGCAGCTCGTAGCGTCGATCCGGTTCCCCCGGGGGAAGCGGATCGTTCGGGACCGGGGCTCCGTAGTCGACGAACGAGAACGTCTTCAAGCCTTCCATCCGCGCCGGCTCGCTGCCGCTTCCGAGCGTAATCGGGAGATTGTCGGCCGCATCGTTCCGGACGACGACCTTGCCCGAATCGGGAAGACGAACGAGCAGATCGTAGCGTTGACCGGCTCCCAGCGGGACGATCTCTCCGTCCAGAAGACCAGGCTCGTGCATGTCATGGCCGTCCATGGCGACCACCTGGAACGGAGCTCCTTCAACCGAGAAATTCATCGTTTCGTTGTCACCGTTCGTCAACCTCAGCCTCACCGTCTCGCCCGGACCGACCGACACCTTCAACCCTCTGGTGCTTCCGTTAAGCAGAACGGCAGACTCCAGGCGCTGATAGAGCGCGGCAACCTCCGTCGCTTTCGGGGCGAGCCCGAATGGATTCCGGGGCTCTACGATAATGGAGCCGAGCAATCCTTTCTTCGCTTGAATAGAGCTCATCTGGTGAGAATGATACCAGTAAGTTCCCGGCGCCGCCGCGACAAACGCGTAGGTGAAGCTTTCTCCCGGTTTGACGGCGTCTTGCGTGACTCCCGCCACGCCATCCTGCGAGCAGGGGACGTTGATTCCGTGCCAATGCAGGGTAACGCCGTCCTCAATATCCTCGTTGCGAAGCGTAACGACGACGCGATCCCCTTCGTTCACGCGCAGTTCCGGCCCCGGGGAAATGCCGTTGAAGGTCCACGCCTCGAGCGTCTTCCCGTTGTCCAGCCGAAGCTCCGTCCGCGCGGCGGTCAGATCGAATTCACGGGTCGCTCCCGAAGCTTCCCCGGCGACGAGCGACTCGCAAGCGACGCCCGACGCGGCATGCTCGTGCATTCCCGCACCGACGGCGGCGGCCGAATGATGCCGATGGTCGCCCATATTGATCTCCGACGGCTTCTGCAGGCGGATTTGCCAGAAGTATACGCTGACCGTCAAACCGACCAGCAGAGCAAGCAGCAGCGGTATTCCGATGGGTAACAGTCGTTTCGCGCTTCTCTTCCTAGTCATGGCCGCCCCCTCCTTCCTTGTTCCGGGATTTGATCGTTAGCACGATAACCGCCCCGAGGACGGCGAAGACGGCCGCTCCGAGGAAAGCCCACGCGAAGCCTCCGGTCAGCGCCTGCGACTCGCCGACTCCCATGCCCGACAGCGCATTCGTCCGCGAAGACGAGATCGTCGCCAAGGCGGCAAGGCCGATCGCGCCCCCGATTTGCTGACTCGTATTCACCAACCCGCTGGCCAATCCGGCTTCCCCGTCGGACACCCCGCTGACCGCCAGTTCCGTGCCGGCTACGAATGCTCCGCCAAGCCCGATTCCGATCGCGAGGCTAGGTCCGAGCAGATCGGCCGCGAACGAGGCGTCGCTCTGCGCCATGGATAACCAGGCCAAGCCCGCGGCGAACAGGAGCAAGGAACCGGCGAGCGTTCTCCGCGTGCCGAACCTTTTGACGATTGCCGGAACGGCTCCGGCGATCGCGACCAGCGCTCCCGCCAGCGGAAGCTGGGTAAGTCCCGCCTTCATCGCGTCATAATGGAGAACTTGTTGCATAAAGACCGACAAAGCGAAGAACAGTCCCGTCGTGGCTCCTCCGATCAAGAACATCGCCAGATTGCCGCCCGTTACCGACTTGATGCGAAACACCGACAGCGGCATGAGCGGATTCGCGGTCCGGCGCTCGATCCGGATGAACGCGGCCAGAAGCGCCAGGGACGCGCCGGCGAGCGTCAACGTCCACGGGGACGTCCACCCTGCCCTCTCCGCTTCGGAGAGCCCGGCCACAAGCGCAACGATGCCGGCGGTAACCAAAGCCGCTCCGGTCATATCCAAGCTTTCTCTTCGGCCGGGCCGGTCTCGGGGAACGAGAAACGGAATGACCGCGAGGACAAGGAGGCCCACGGGAACGTTCACGTAAAACACCGACGGCCAACCGAAGGCCGAAGTCAACACGCCTCCCAGCAGCACGCCAGCCGCGCTGCCGATCCCGGCGACCGCCCCCCAGATGCCGAGCGCTTTCGCCCGGTCCCGGGGCTCCGGAAACAGCCGGGTCAAGAGCGCAAGCGCCGCCGGTGCAAGCAAAGCGGCCGACGCGCCCTGCACCGCTCGCGCCGCCAGCAGCCACGTTCCGGAGCTCGCCAATCCTGCCGCCGCGGAAGCGGCGACGAAGCCGGCGACCCCGGCGGCGAACAGCCGGCGATGACCGTATCGATCGGCCAAGCGACCGCCGAGAAGCAACAAGCCGCCGAAAGGCAGGACGTAAGCCGTAATCACCCAACTAAGCGTGTTCGTATCCAAGCGAAGTTCCTGCCCCAGGGATGGAAGCGCGATATTGACGATAGACGCGTCGAGAACGACGAGAAATTGGGCCAGCGCCAGGGCGATAAGCGCCCACCAACGGTATGCGGCAGCCCCTGCGGCCGCGGAAAACGGTTGAGCTAACGAGCTCATGATCATCTCTCCCTTTAGTTAGTGATTGATTAATAACAATTTAGTATTAGTGATTGATCAATTACAATCCGACAAACCTCTACCGTTCCGATGCTGCAGCGCTCTAACCGTAATCGAGATCCCCTCCTCGAAGGAAGTCGCCGGTGCGGGACCGATCCGCCGCGCGTATTTGTCCCCGCTTAAGACAAGCGGCTCTTCCGTTAAGTAAAGCATCTCGACGACTTCCTTCATGACCGGCAGGCCCATTCCGAGCAACGACAGGCCGACTTTGCCGAGCGGGATGACCGGCTTGGCGCTTCCGCCGGCTTGACGGGCGATACGCACGATCTCTCGGCCCGAAATCAGACCCGCTCCCGGAATATGCCAATTCTCCCCGTAGGCATCGTCCCTCGACGCCAGCTCCGCGATCATGAACGCCGCGTCCGGCAAGTAAACGAACTCCCGGGGAACGCGCATATTGCCGATGAAAAACGCCGTCTTGCCGGCCGCGATCGCTTCGAGCGTGGAACCCAGATAAGACGCCTCGTTCGCGGTAGGCCCGTAGTAGTCCGGCAAGCGAACGATCATGATCCGTGCCCGGCTCCACCGGTCGTCGAACAGCATTTTCTCGTAGGCGAGCCTGATCTGACCCTTCCTCGTATGAGGCTGTTTCGGATGCTCCTCTGTCGCGCGGACCATTCGTCTTCTTCCATACGGATAGATTCCGTCGATCGCGACGACCTTCAAGCTCAGCCGGTCGGCGGCTTCCATGACCGATTCTCCCAGCGGAATCAACCTGCTCACCATCTCGTGATACGGCACGTTCGCGCAATGGAACAGTATGTCAGCGCCTTCAGCCGCTGCGGCAATCTCCTCCGGGCGGAAGGCATCGCCTTCCGCGACCGTCAGGCAGTCCGGACGGCTCAGATTTGCGCAAAGCTGCTCCAGTTTCTTGGCGGATCTTCCGAAGGCCACCGTCCGAACTCCCCGCTTGACCAGCTCTTCCGTAATCGCCGCTCCCGTTCCCCCGGTCGCGCCGACGACTATCGCGTTTTTCATCCCAATCGCTCCAATCTGATTTGTGATTGATCAATTACTAACTCTGGATTCACTATAGCATCTTTGTGAGTGATCAGTCAATAACAAAATATTGATTGATCACTCACAACTTGCTGCGAAGGGGCTCCCCTCCCCTCTCATTGGTCCTTCAGCTCCGGCATCGCCAGGGCGACGGATACGTTGCAGAGCATCCCCCGGGCGAGAAAAAGCATCGTCCGTTCTTCGGCGTTCGGGATGCCGGCCGCCCCGAATGCGTCCAGCACGATGCGACGGACTTCGGCGAATCCTTGGCGCATCACTTCCCGAATCGATTCTTCCCTGATCGTCTGGGCTTGCATCTGCAAAAGAATTTCGTTTTGATACACGTTCAGAATGTCCTCATAAGCCTGAATCAAGTCGGGCTCCAGCCGTTCCGGCGAAGTCGAATCCACGACCTTGCGGAAGGAATCGATCAATCGCGTCCACGAGACCTCCAACGCCGTCAGCAGCAGTTCTTCCTTCGTCGAGAAAAATCGGAATACGTACGGCTGCGATATTTTGGCGCGTTCCGCGACCTGAGCCGTCGTTGCCCGAAAATACCCGATCTCCGCGAACACCTCGATCGCCGCCGAAATAATGTCCGCTTTGCGATTCACCGAGGTGGTTTCAGTGTCTGCCATTAAGCTCGTCGCCCCTTTCATCGGTTAGTGATTCATCAATTAATACATTAAATTATAGCGAACATTGAGAACCAAAGCAATTCGACGACGTCAGCCCTCCCGTCCTTCGCCGTCTGCGAGAGTTGGATGCGCGGGCGAACCATTTGGCGGACGCGGACAAGAACGTGACAGGCGGCGAAATTGCCGGGAAAGCGGCTGGGAGCGGGCGCGTTCAAGCTTTAAGCCGGGCGCCCGAACGCGCAGTCGAAGGCGCGGCGGGCTTACGGTTGACGATAACGATGCCGCCCGCCACCAGTCCGAGCGCTAGCCAGACGGTCGCATGCAGCGGCTCGGACAGCAGCAGCGCGGACAGGAAGACGCCGAATACGGGAATGAGGAACAAATACATCGAGATGCTGCCGACCTGGTTGTATTTCATGACCGTGTTCCACAGGACGAAGCCGAGCGCCGACAATACCGCGAGATACAGCAGCATGCCCGCGGCGCTCCACGTAAACGCGAAAGGCATCAAGCCCGCGCCCGCCGCCCCGATCGCGCTCAGCACAACTCCTCCCAGCAGCATCTGGTACGAGGTCATATACAGGATGTCGAGACGCCCGGACTCTTTTTTCGACAATACGTTGCCTAATCCTCCGAAGAACATCGCCGCCAGCAGGCAGAGTTCGGCCAAGCCGAAGTGAACGCCGGTCGCGCCCCCGGCCAGCCCTACGACAACGACTCCGGCAAAACCGACGATCAGCCCGGACAGCTTGCGCGGCGTTATCCGATCGTCCGCATACATCCAATGGGCGATGAGAATTTGGAAGAAGGACGTCGTCCCGGCTAAAATCGAGCCCTGCACGCCGGACGAACCGCTCATCCCGTAATAGAAAAACACATACTGCAAAAGCGTCTGCGACAGGCCGATCTTCGCCACGCCCCGCCACGAGCCTCTCTGGTAAGCGATACTTCTGCCCAACAGCTTCATGAACGCCAAAATCAGCAGCGCCGCCAGCGTGAACCGGATTCCCGCAAATAAGATTTGCTCGTAGACCTGCCCCTTCCCGATGTCCAGCTCGGCATAGCTCATCTTGATGACCGGAAACGCGCTTCCCCACAAAAAAGTAGCACCCGTCGCCGCGGCCAGTATACCGAGCGGATGCGTAAATAGTTTCTCTGTTGTCAGCTTCATTGGTGTTGGTCTCCCATGCTTGCGGGCGTTTTGATTCCTGTGTATCCAGAAAAAGTCCGCGCATCATTTGGTCGAGCTTGAGCTTCTCCTTGGCGCTTCGGTCCGACAGTTTCATTATACTACACTTCCTTAGTAGCAGACTAACGGCCGCAGGTAAAGGAGCTCTATCGTATAAATAAGTACTGGCAAGACGACACTTGAATTAAAAATACGAACGAAACTCGAGGGTTACCGATGGCGCCTCTGAAAACAAGCCTGGAAGAAAATATTCGGCAGGTAAAAGCAGCTCTTGGAAACAGCGGAGATATCATCATCCGAGAAATTCCGATCGGAACGGATGATGAAATGAAAGCAGGGATTTTCTATGCCAAAGGATTGGCAAAGACCGATTCCGTCCATCATTTTATTATCGAATCTCTCATGCTGGATACCCGAGGAACGGAGCTTAAGCATAAGCTCTCTTCGGGACAGAATGCATTGCAGCTCATCAAAGATTATGCACTTACGGCTGGAGAAATTAAAGATGTAACGGATTTTGAGACGCTGTTTTCCGCCCTTTTATCGGGGAAAACGATTTTCTTGCTGGATGGATATCCGCAAGGCTTTGCTATCGGATTGGTCGGGTGGGAACATCGCGGGGTAACGGAGCCTACTTCCCAAACCGTGATACGCGGACCGAAGGAAGGCTTCTCGGAAGTTTTAATTACCAATATCGCATTGATTCGCCGAAAAATCAAAGATCCGAACCTTTGGTTAGAGAGCCGAAAAATAGGGCGAGTCACTCAAACGGATGTCGCGATGATGTTTATCAAAGGGTTCGTCCACGACCAGGTGATCGAAGAAGTGCGCTCCCGTCTGGATCGAATTGATATCGACGGGATTTTGGAAAGCGCCTATATCGAGGAATTGATCCAGGAAAAAACCTACAGTCCTTTTCCTACGGTGTTCAATACGGAACGTCCTGATGTGGTTGCAGCCGCGCTGTTGGAAGGCCGCGTCGCAATTGTCATCGATGGAACTCCGTTTGTTCTCTTGGTCCCTGCCTTGTTCGGCCAATTCAATCAGGCGGCCGAAGACTATTATCAACGAGCGGATATCGCAACTCTGCTCCGCCTGCTTCGATATTTATGTTTTATTATCGCCTTGTTGGGACCTTCTCTCTATATCGCCATTACCACTTTTCATCAGGAAATGATCCCGACTCCGCTGCTGATCAGTCTGGCGGCCCAACGGGAAGGGGTTCCCTTTCCTGCTTTTATCGAAGCTCTCGTAATGGAAGTAACCTTTGAAATTCTGCGGGAAGCCGGAGTGAGATTGCCGAGAGCCGTAGGTCAAGCCGTATCCATCGTTGGGGCGTTAGTCATTGGGCAAGCCGCTGTAGAGGCCGGCATTATATCTGCGGCGATGGTCATTGTGGTATCCATCACCGCAATTTCGAGTTTTGTATTTCCATCTTATAATATGGCGATATCCGTCAGGATTTTACGGTTCGGGTTAATGGGGCTCGCCGCTTCCTTCGGCTTGTTTGGCATTACCCTGGGTTTAATTGCGCTTGTACTTCACTTGAGCAGTCTACGGTCCTTTGGGATTCCCTATATGAGTCCTTTTGCGCCTTTCAATCTTGCCGATCAGAAGGATATGCTGTTTCGGTTTCCGTTAAGGGGAATGTTTTCCCGTCCGCGCCTAATCAGTCAACGTCAAAACCAGAACCGCAAAAAACGATGATAGAGCATCGGCAAGGAGGGAGTGGGAACGGTGAAACGACAAATCGTACTGGGAATGCTCATTCTCGTCCTGACCGTGAACGCCGGTTGTTGGAACCGCAGGGAATTGAATGAAATCGCGATCGGAGTGGCGATGGGATTCGATAAATCGGGGGATAAATATCGAATCACTTCTCAAGTGGTCGACCCCGGAGAAGTGGCGGCGAAGGAAGGCGGTACGGGACATACGCCGGTCATAACCTACCATGCCACAGCAGACACTCTGTTTGAGGCTCTAAGGAAAATGACAACGATGAGTCCCAGAAAGATCTATTCCTCTCATGTTCGGATGGTTGTTATCGGCGAGGAATTGGCAAGAGACGGAATAGAAAGATTCCTGGATTTCCTAACGCGAGATCATGAACTTCGAGCCGATTATTTTTTTGTCGTGGCGAAAGGGACAACCGCCGAAAACGTACTGAAGACCTTCACTTCTTTGGATAAAATACCCGCCAACGAGCTGTTCGATTCCCTTAAAACGTCGGAGAAAGCTTGGGCGCCCACTTCAAGCGTCACCTTGCACGATCTTATTTCCGACCTCGTAAGCAAAGGGAAACATCCCGTGCTGACTGGCCTTAAAGTGAAAGGGAGTCAGAAGACCGGCGAAAGCAAGGAAAATGTAGAAAGGATTGATACTCCTACCCGATTGCAATATTCGGGACTTGGCGTTTTTAAGAAAGACAAACTCATAGGTTGGCTAAATGAAGAAGAAAGCAAAGGGTACAATTATGTGATGGGCAACGTGAGAAGCACAGTGGGCGATGTCCGCTGTCCGCAAGGGGGCAAAGTCGTGATGGAGATCATTCGAAGCAAAGTGGATCGGAAAGGGAAGGTAACGAACGGAAAACCGGAAGTGGATGTCGATATCCGTCTCGAAGCCAATGTGGGGGAAGTCGAATGCAGGAACCTTGATTTAACCCAAACCAGCACGATCAATGAATTAGAAGAAAAATCGGAGCAAATAATAAAAGAATTCATTGAAAAAACCATAAAAAAGGCGCAGAAAAAATATAAAGCGGATATTTTCGGGTTTGGGGAAGCGATTCGCCGTGCGGACCCCCATTTTTGGAGGACGGTAGAAAAAACATGGGATCAGGAATTCGTGGAGCTTCCCGTGAATATAAAGATTGACCATAAGATTCGACGCACAGGCACCGTCGGTCAATCCTTCCTGAAAGCGTTAGAGGAGTAATGGATGATGTGGATCGTATTTGGAATTGTTGCGATAGCGATTGTGATCGCCTTCCTCGAAGTTCCCAGCCTTTTAAAACGAAGGTTGAGAAAGGAGCTCTGGGTATTTTCAATTCTGCTTCTGTTAGGAACGGGGATCAGCATCGCCGAAGGAGCACAAGTGAAGCTCCCCAACCCCATGGATGCGTTGGCTTTTGTGTATAAACCGCTTATCGATGTACTATTCGGTTTTTTCAAGTAGGACGGAGTGGGGATCATTGCCGGAAAAAGCGAAAATCGCAGCGCGTCAATTTGCTATATTGGTGTTTATGTTTACGGCGGGAAGCTCCCTCTTATTGGCTCCCGCCATGCTTGCGACCCCTGCGAAACAGGATGCTTGGCTGGCGGGTATTCTAGGATTGGGAGCGGGACTTTTATTGGGGTTGCTTTATACTAAATTGGGCAGCCTCTATCCCGCAATGAATTTGGCCCAATACAGCGAAAAAATCCTTGGAAAATGGATGGGCAAAGCGGTTATGCTTCTTTTTCTCCCCTTTCCGTTTCTTCTTGCTTCGCTTGTTCTTCGCAATATCGGGGATTTTCTCACCGTGTATATCATGCCGGAAACGCCAATCCAGTTTATCCATATTTTGATGTTAATCGTTGTGATGATGGGAATCCGTCTCGGGATTGAAACGATCGCGCGTGCGGCAGAAATTATTTTCCCCTGGTTTATCGTCCTGTTTCTTTTGCTTGCGATCCTTGTTTCGCCTCAAATAGACTTGCAAAAAACTCAGCCGGTCCTTGAAGAGGGGATGAAGCCCGTGCTGCATGGCGCCCTTCTATTTGCGGCGTTTCCTTTTATGGAATATGTCGTTTTTCTGTTCATCATCCCTTATGTGAATCGGCCCGAGAAAGTAGTCAAAGCTTTTTGGGCGGGAACAAGCATGGGAGGAACGGTTATCGTCCTGCTCACGGCTCTCACGATCCTGGTAATCGGCCCAGATCACACGGCGAGAGAAATATACCCCAGTTACGTTCTGGCCCAAAAAATTAACATCGGCGATTTTTTGCAGCGGATCGAGGCGATTATAGCCGGATTATGGTTTATTTCGATTTTTTTCAAACTAATCATTAGCTATTATGCGACTACGTTTACTTTGGCCCGTATTTTAAATTTGAAAGAATATCGCATACTCGTCTTTCCTTTAGGAATGTTGATGGTTGTCTTTTCTCTTGTGAGCAGTCCCAATATCGTCTATAACATGACCGTTATTTTGGAAGTATGGGTATTTTTCGCCGGAACGTTCGGTCTGCTTTTGCCCTTAGTTCTTCTGGGTGTGGCCGCCATACGGAAAAGCCTCCCCTGAAGCCGTTCGAAGGCTGCAGGGGCGCGCCGTGGCGCTCAGCCATTCACTTTAGCGGCCGTGTAGCGGTTCGCCGTAATTTTCAGGCCGAGATAATATTCCTTGACAGGAATATTCCTATAGGAGTATATTTGATTGGCGAATAATTTCGATAAACGGTTTAAGCTGAAAACGGAGGAATGAAAATGACAGTGAGATCAGAAGGTAAAGAGTTAGTCATAACGCGCGTATTCCAAGCGCCTCTCGAACTGGTATTCCAGGCATGGTCCGAGGCGGAACATCTGAAGCGCTGGTGGGGACCAAAAGGGTTTGAAATCCACGTCGCGGAACTGGACTTCCGACCGGGCGGCTTTTTCCACTATCGCATGCAAGCTTCCGACGGTACGCAAATGTGGGGGAAGTTCGTGTATCGGGAAATCGTTGCTTTGGAGAAGATCGTCTGGGACAACAGCTTCTCGGATGAGTCGGGCAACATTGTCCGTGCTCCGTTCAGCGACTTGATCCCGCTGGAAATACGCAATTCGGTCGTCTTCAGCGCAAATCAAGGTGCGACCACAATAACCTTGCGCAGCGCGCCGATCAACGCAAGCGCGGAAGAAATAAGCTTCTTTGAGGGCATGTTCGATTCCATGCTAGAGGGCTTCGGAGGAACGTTCGATCAGCTCGAACAATATTTGCAACATAAGGATGGCGCCTTCTAAGAAACAAGATGCGAAATGTGATTTCAAACGGCGCGATCCTCAGCCCGGGAAGGCAACGGATCGCGCCGAAATGCGCTCAGCTATTCACTTTGGCGACCGTATTGCGGTTTACCGGAACTTTCAGCCCCAGGTTGCCGCGAAGCGTATCCGACTCGTACTCGGTACGGTAGATGCCGCGCTCCTGAAGAATCGGGACGACGAGTTCGACGAAGTCGTTCAAGCCGCTCGGGAGCTGGGAGTGGATGATGAAGCCGTCCGCGCCTTCCTCCTCGTACCACTGCTGAATCAGATTAGCGACATGCTCCGGCGTGCCGACGAATGGTCCGCGCGGCGTCGCCGAGCGCAGCGCCACCTGGCGAAGCGTGAGTCCCTGCTCGCGGGCTTGCTTCTTGATTTTGTCCGTGCCGCTGCGGAAGCTGTTGCTGCCCAGATCGCCGATGTCCGGGAACGGCTCGTCGAGCGGGTACGGCGAGAAGTCGTGATGCTCGAAGAAGCGGCCGAGATAGTCGAGCGCCTTCTCGATGCTGACGAGGCTCGCGATCTCCTCGTATTTGCGGTCGGCTTCCTCCTGCGTCCGGCCGATGATCGGCGAGATGCCCGGCAGGATGACGATGTCGTCGGCCTCGCGGTCGTAACCGATCGCCCGCGTTTTCACGTCCTTGTAGAACGCTTGAGCCTCCTCCAGCGTCTCGTGTCCGGTGAAGACGGCGTCGGCGCCTTTGGCCGCGAGGTTTTTGCCGCTTTCGGAGGAGCCCGCCTGGAACACGACCGGCTGTCCCTGCTTGGAACGCGCGATGTTGAGCGGTCCTTCCACGCTGAAGTATTGTCCCTTGTGATTCAGCCGATGCAGCTTCGAAGGATCGAAGAAGACGCCGGACTCCTTGTCGCGGACGAATGCGTCGTCCTCCCAGGAATCCCACAGCCCCCTCGTCACCTCCAGATGCTCCTCGGCGATTTTATACCGTTCGTCGTGCGTCGGATGCTCCGGCTTCCCGAAGTTGCGGGCGGAGCCTTCGAGCGGCGAAGTGACGAGATTCCAGCCCGCGCGGCCGCCGCTCAGCTGATCGAGGGAGGCGAACTGGCGCGCTACCGTGAACGGCTCGCTGTACGAGGTCGACAAAGTGCCGACGAGACCGATACGGCTCGTGACCGAAGCCAGCGAGGAGAGCAGCGTCAGCGGCTCGAAACGGTTCAGAAAGTGCGGGATCGATTTCTCCGTAATGTAGAGACCGTCCGCGATAAAGACGAGATCGAATTTGCCGGCCTCGGCAACCAGCGCTTGCTGCTTGTAGAACGGAAAGCTGACGCTGGCGTCCGCGGGAACTTCGGGATGCCTCCACCCGGCGATGTTGCCCCCTACTCCGTGAATAATCGCTCCGAATTTGATTTTCTTGCGTTGTGCCATGTCCGATTCCTCCCTCAATTTGATCTTCTTATACGTTCAGAAGCGCCGTGTCCGACAGCTTCAGACGATAGCTTTTGACTAACACGGTGCCGCTATGGAACTCCTTGTCGTACGCCCGCTCGAAGCCGAGCCGTTCGTACAGCCTGACCGCCGAATCCATCATATCCGACGTGTGCAGATGCAGCGTATCCGCTCCCCATTCCTTAATGAGTCGGACGCTCCCGCGGATCAGCTCCGTGGCGATTCCGTTGCCGCGAGCGCCCGGAAGAACGCCCAACAGCCGAATGATCGGGTTATGGATTTCGAGCTGCGGCGAACCGTAGGCGGTTACCGACGAGTCGTAAATAAACACGCTGCCGACAAGCTTGCCGTCCAGCTCGGCCACCAGCCTCGCTTTCGTCGTGGGGGCGTCGACGGCTTCCACGATGCTTTCCTTGTACTGCGTCCACCTTTCGGGCGACAGCGCAGCTTCGTACTGGCTGTACGCCTCGAGGAGCACGTTCAGAACCGCTTCGCGGTCCCGCTC
Source organism: Cohnella sp. (assembly GCF_041641335.1). NCBI lineage: Bacteria > Bacillati > Bacillota > Bacilli > Caryophanales > Paenibacillaceae > Cohnella > Cohnella sp. The sequence continues at coordinate 56,055 of NZ_JBEPYQ010000036.1, forward strand.
CTCTGCATGTCGAACGATCGTTTGGCCGCTCGGCATTTTCTCCACCCGCTTTCTGCGTAAAAATAGCTCGTCTTCCCGTCTTCAGACCGCGCCGCTCGACTCCCGGGAGCTTTTCTCCCCCTGCCTGATTCGTTCGATCTGCCCGAGATGGTGATGAACGTGGTCAATGAACGCCTGCGCGATGCCTGCGACCGTTACGGTGAGCCCCTTGAAGTTCACGCCCGACTTGTTCCAGTCCTCCGGAGACAATCTGCGGAACAGCAAACTGTTGTAAAGAAGAAGCGCCCGGAAAGCTTCCAATACGTCGGCGGCTTTAGCCGAGTTCGCGCGCTGTCCGGCCACCCATTCGTCCTGGGAGAACGCCGGCAGGCGAGCTTCCGACCCGGCCAGCACTTCGCGAAGGCGGAAGGAAACGACGAGGTTGTGGTCCGCCAAATGCGTCAGCACCTCCGTCACGCTCCACGACTTCTCCGACGCCTTCCAGACGAGCTGTTCGTCGGACAAGCCGGCTATGGCCTCCTGCAAAAGATCGTGAGTCCGAACATAATTATCGATGGATACTGGAGATTGACTCATGGATGGATACGCCTCCTTTGGAATGATGGATCAGGTACGACCGGGCTGGGAAAACCGCGTTGCGGAAAACCTTCCGATCTCCTGCCCCCATCTACCCAGCTCGATTTGGTTGGCGAGAAGCTCGCCGACGACGCTGGAAAATTTGAAGCCGTGACCGGAAAAGCCGCCCGCCAGCAGCACGTTCGAATGTTCCGGATGCTGGTCGATAATGAAATGTTCGTCCGGCGTATGCTCGTATTTGCATACGGAGCCGCGGAGCAGCTTGCCCGCCGCGCCCGGCAGGAACGCATTCAGCGCCTTCCGCAAATCCCCCTCGTCCTCCCGGTACGCCCCGAACGGCGCAAGCTCTTCGCCGGGCTTCCACTCGCAGCCGCCGTCATGCCGCCCGATTTTGACCCCGGCGCCTCCGACGCTTGGAAAACCGTAGTAGCCTCCCGTCCCGTCTCCGAACGTAAATCCGGGAAACCGTTCGGCGTCGTAAGCGTTCGTCTCCGGCTGGAACCAGCCGACGACTTTGCGCACGGCGCGGATCGGCAGGCGGACGAACGGCTCCAGCGTCTTGAACCACGCCCCCGCGCTGACGATGACTTGACCCGCGATATATTCGCCCTTGTCCGTATGCACGGTCACGAACGAGGCCGTCGGCTCGATACGCGTCACGAAGGCGTTCGTCAGCAGCTTGGCGCCGGCCTGCAGCGCCAGCTTCCGGAAGGCGGCCACGCATTTGTCGCTGTACAGCAGCCCCGCTTCCGGCTCGTACATCGCCCGGTAGGCATCGGGCAGACGCACGGCCGGCCAGCGTTCGCGCGCCTGCTCCGCGCTCAGATCCTCGAACGGAACGCCCAGTTCGGCCGAATACTGGAATCGGTCTCCGTAGGAATAGGCGGAAGGATCGAACAAGTTCAGCACGCCCGTTCTTTCCAGCAGCTTTTCCCCGGAGGCGTCCTCCAGCTCCTGCCACAGCTCGTCGGCCCGCAGGGCAAGCTTCACGTAATCCGGTCCGCCGCTGTACACGTGCCGGATGAGCCGGGTGTCGCCGTGATGGCTGCCTTGCGCATGCGGCGGATCGAAGGCGTCGATAAGCAGCGTCTTGAGTCCCCGGCGCGCCAGCTCATAGCCCGCGCTCATCCCCATCGACCCTGCGCCGGCGATAATGACGTCGTAAAGTTTGCGTATGGCGGCTCCCCCCTTTACTCGGACAACCGGACAAGGGCGTCGACGGCGAGAGAGGCGAAGAAAGACGCCCCGATCGGCAGCGCGCGCTCGTCGACGTCGAAGGCCGGGTGGTGCCATTCCTGCGGTCCCGAAGTGCCGAGGAAAAAGAAGCTGCCCGGCACTTGCCGCAAGTAGAAGGAGAAATCCTCCCCCGCTGGCGAAGGAATCGGCTCCACAACCTGCAAGCCGATCGCCTTGGCCGTCGCGGCCGATTGCTCGGCCCATACCGGATCGTTGACGACGGCCGGCGGGCCGTCGAGCCAGCGGACCGTCGCCTCCGCGCCCAGTGCCGCGCCGACGCCGGTAACGATCTGATCGAAGCGCTCGCGCACCTTCGTCCGCACCTTCTCGTCAAACGTGCGTAAGGTGCCGTCGAACACGGCCTGGTCGGCGATAACATTCCAGGCGGTGCCGCTGTTCAGCCGCGTCACGCTGACGACGGCGCCGTCCAGCGCGCCGACGTTGCGGCTGACGATCGACTGCAGCGCGGTAATGATATGCGCGGAGGCGACGATCGGGTCGATGCCCGCCTCCGGCACGGCGGCGTGCGTCCCGAGCCCTTTCACCTCGACGATGAAGCCGTCTGCGGCGGCCATGAGCGGTCCGGCTTTGATGCCGATCGTGCCGACCGGCAGGTCCGGCTTGTTGTGCAGGCCGAAAATCGCGCTTACGCCCTCCAGCGCGCCGCTCGCGATCACTTGCGATGCGCCCTTCGCCTTCTCCTCGGCAGGCTGAAACAGGAAACGAACCGTCCCCTTCAGCTCAGCTTCCCGCTGCTTCAGCAGCAGAGCGGCGCCCAGAACGGCTGCCGTATGGAAATCATGCCCGCAGGCGTGCATTTTGCCGGGAATGCGCGAAGCGAACGGCAGCCCCGTCTCCTCCTGCACGGGCAGCGCGTCGATATCGGCCCGGATCGCGACGATCGGGCCTCCCCGTCCGACTTCGGCGACGACGCCGGTACGCAGCGGGTAGTCCGCGATGCGGATGCCGGCTTCGCTCAGCCACCCGCGAATCGACGCGGTCGTCTCGAATTCTTCATGGGACAATTCCGGATGGGCATGCAGTTGACGCCGGATGGCGACTAATTGTTCGAATAGCGGCTCGGCCGCGAATGTACTCATCGTATCCATCCCTCCTTGCTTCCATGTTAGCACGAAAACGGGGCGCCCGGCCTTAGACGGGCTGCTCCTCGAACGCCTCCTTCAGCAGCCGGAACGAACGCACCCGCTTCTCGAAATCGGGGATGATCGTCGTGAAGATCAATTCGTCCGCCCCGTAGCTCATCTGGAGCTCCAGTAGCCTGCGGCGCACCGTCTCTTTCGTGCCTTTCGTGATGTCGGCGTCGCGAACATCCGCCGTATACGTCTCGCCGGCCTGCCGCGCAAATTCCTCGGCCTGCTCCAGCGAGCCTACGTTGACGGTTTTGCCGCTGGCCAGCGTCACGCGAACGCTCTTGAATTGGCCGGCGAGCTCCGCCGCCTCTTCTTCCGTATCGGCCGCGATGACGGAGAGGCCGAGCAGCGTGCGCGGCTGGCCGCCCTTGGCCCGATTAAAGCTGCCGCGGTACACGTCGAACGCTTCGCGCGCGGTGTCCGGGTCGCTGTTGATGAAGAGCGCGAACGCATAAGGATAGCCTCGCTCCGCAGCCAGCTTGGCGCTGGACACGCTCGTTCCGAGCAAGATCACATCGGCGGGCTGCTCGGGCAGAGGATTCGCCTGCAATCCGGCCAGCGGCTCGTCTTCGGAGACCGGACCGCGCAAGTATTGTTCAAGCTGGGACAGCTTCTCCTCCAGCGACTCCGGTTCGGCGACGCCCTTCTGCAGCGCCTTCGTCGAACGCGGCAGTCCTCCGGGCGCGCGCCCGATGCCGAGATCGACCCTTCCCGGGGCAAGCGAGGCGAGTACGTTGAAGTTTTCCGCCACCTTGTAGGGACTGTAATGCTGAAGCATCACGCCGCCGGAACCGATGCGGATCTTGTCCGTGCGGGCCAGCAGATGGGAGATCAGCACCTCCGGGGAAGCTCCCGCCATCTGCGAGGAATCGTGGTGCTCGGACACCCAGAACCGCTCGAAGCCGAGCTCCTCCGCGATTTGCGCCAGGCGGATAGTATTGGCCAGCGCCTCGGAAGGCGTCTGCCCGGGGAATACGA
>NZ_JBEPYQ010000037.1:0-58841 GCF_041641335.1 Cohnella sp.
ACTACCTGTACCTCTAATTTTAGGAGATTTTTTCTATTGTGCACGACTTATATTTTACATATTTAGCACAATTTAGACGGGTAATACCCGACACATTTCGATGTGAGATTTAATGCAACGCTACTGAGCTCAGCATAAAGAAAGCCGAGAAGAATAGCAATCCCGAATCTGTTTCCTCGCTGAGGACCATAAACCAGAAATGACGGTACTGGGTGGTGGTATTCCTCCCTCCAGCACCGCCATTTCTTTCGCCGCTCCATTCTCGGCGCGGATCGTTGACGTAGCACACGCAGACTACGTTCGGTCCTGATCTATCTAATATATACGCCGCCGAAAGGGAGAAGCTCCCTCAGCGTTCTCCTTACGATGCTGTCCTTGTGCAGTTGGTCTTCCAGATGGCCGTCCCGAAAACCCGTCTGCATCAGGATCGGCCCGGTTCCCGTCATTTCCCACTGCACGTTCATATGCTGGGTAGCCAGCTGATTGCCGTAAACGGACAGCTTGATGTTCGCGTCTTCCGGATAAGCGACGAGAGAGCCCGCCTCCACGTACAGCGGAACTTCCGGGTCCAGCTGCAGCGTCGCGATCGAACCGGACGACAGCAGACCGATTCGCCCCGGCCCCGTAAAGCGCATGCGCACCCACTCCCGCGTAATCCAGGCGTTCTTGAACGTCTGCACCCTGCTCCTCATTGCCATGCCGTCCGTATAAAACAGCACATGCCGAAAATCGAACAGCAGGTTGCTGTCACCCGGAATGTCGGCCGCCTCCAGCATGCAGTTCGGGGGCATGCCGAGAACCAGATGCGCCGGACCGCGAAGAAGCGAACGGATCAACTTGCGCTTGCGGTACATCCCCGACAGATCCATGAACCGGTCCTCCCGGTGCCTGGGATTTCCCTGGAAAGCCAGCAGCGCCTTCGGATGCAGCAGATGCAGCGCGTCCTCCCCTTCGAGCTCGATCCTCACATGGCCTGTATTCGGAGGCGTCTCCAGCCGCATGTCAAATTCCTCCGTCCGTCCGTTTTCTGCTGCGCCATACCGAATACCGCCACAATCGGATCGACAGCACATATCCGGCGACAAGCGCGACGGCCGCTGCGATCGCCGTTATCCATTTGCGGTAGGTCGCCTGCTTGTCCGCTTTGTCTTGTTCCAGCTGCTCCAGCCTGTCCGTCAGCAGCATGTTTTGCGCCCGCAGCTCCTCGTTCTGCTGCCGGTACAGCTCATTCTCCTCCCGCATTCTTTGCTGCTGCGCGGCGTACGACTCCAGCGAGCTTTCGGCTTCCGTCAGCTTCTGCCGCTGCTCCTCCAGCGTGCGGGCGGTCTCCTCGTACTGCTCGCGAAGCTCGTCCACCTTGTCCGGGGCGTTATAGATGTCCCGGATCCGATCCATCATGTTCGCATCCGCCGGAAGCGGCCACGAGACGAACAGGAGCAGCGCCAGAACGGACCGGATGATCGTCGGTTTGCGTTGTCCCATCTCCACTCCTCCTCTTCCGACTCTATCTTTTCGCAGATTTCGACGTTTCTCGATATTATCCTACTATATCATATGACGGAGCAGGCCGGAGATTGGTTTCAATTTCCTTAACACGGGGATGCGCGCGAACTCTGCCCGCCGTTGTTGGGAGTTGTTCTAAAGAATCGCACATCGGCGCTCAGATGAGGAACTGGCGAAAGTCTGCAAGTCAGTGGAGGGGTAGAAAAAAAGAATTGTCCGATAAGTCGCCTTCTGGATGACTTATCGAACAATCCTTATGCCAATCGCCCGTACACAATAGGAATACTCCTGCTTAGACCCGTCAGACCGTCATCCGTCGATAAACTTCAAGTATCGCAGTGCCCGCGCCAGCAGAACCGCGCTTTGCGCGCGAGTGGCAAGCTGCTTCGGCGCGAAGCTGTCCCCGTCGACGCCTTCGATGATGCTCGCCGCCAACAATTGCCCCGCCGCTTCCTTGGCCCAACCGGCCGTCGACGCTTGGTCGGAGAAGCGATCTAGCGCGTTCGCTGCGGGCAGCTGCCCTCCCGCATGCCGGATAGCCCGGGACAGCATGACGACCGCCTGCTCCCGGGTGACTGGCGCGTTCGGCCGGAACGTGCCGTCCTCGTATCCTTCGATCAGGCCCGCGTCCGATGCCGCTCCTACCGAGCCGACATACCAATCGGTTTCCGGCCGTACATCCGAAAAAGCATCTCCGCCGAGCTTCCCGGCAAGTCCCAGCGCGCGTACGAGCATGGCTGCGAATTCCGCCCGGCTCACCGTACGGTCGGGCTCGAACTTATCCGGCGAAGCACCGTCCAGAACGAGCTTGTGCGCGAGCAGCTCGATGTCGGCCCGCGCCCAATGCCGCGCTACGTCCGTGAACGTTCGATCGGAGCGGATCGCGATATACAAGCTGTTATGCGGCGAATAGAAAATCGCCTTCCCCTTCTCGAACACGGACGGCACGAACCGCAGCCGCCCTTCCCTGTCCATCCAGGCGACGGTAGAGCGGTCCGAGTCGACCGCAGCCACAAGCGAGAGAGTTCGCCTCGTGTACACGCCGTCGGCTCCGGTCCATTCTGTCCCGTCAATGTGCAAGGCGAAGTCCATCGGCTCCGCAAGCATCGCATAGCCTTGACGGACCAGATCCTCGTTCAACCTGGCTCTCTCGGCTGCCGACGGTCTCGAAATCGCGACGGTTACGGTCGCGCCAACCCGCACGCTGCTCCACAGACTTAGCGGCACCTCGTATCCGGCTCCATTCACCTCTAGGCGAATCACGGCGTTCGGACGCGATCGAAGCAGCGCCTGAAGCGTCTCTGCGGGCAAATCCGCCTTCACGATCGGGTCCTCATGGTCGACCTCGATGACAGCCTCGTCTCCTGCGGCAAACAACGATCGCAACAGCTCATCTCCGAACGCAAGCCGGATCGAAGACCGGCCGTCGCTCTCCACTTCCCTCTTCACAGATACTCGCGCTTCAAGACCGTTCAGCTTAATTGCCAGCTCGTTCGGAGCCGAAGGCTGCGGAGAAGCGGGCGAGCCGTTCGAGCCGCTTGAAGACCCGGGAACGTTGACGACCGTCAGATAGATTCTCCCCGCGTCCGCAACCTCTCCTGCGACCACGTCCACCTCGACCGAATAAGAGCGGTAACCCCCCGCGGACACGGCGAGCGTATGCGTTCCTTGCGCAACGCCGTGCAGCGCGAACCTCCCTTCGGCGTCCGTCGCTCCGACGAGTCCGCCCGCGGATACGGCCGCTCCGGAAAGCGGCGCGTTCCCTGCGCCGTATACCGTTCCCGTCACGCTGCCCGCGGTCGGAGGATCTTCGTCTCGCATATGGGAAACTTCGATCCGAACGCTGCTCCACGCCCTAACGCGCCGATCCCCGTCCGTCTCATAGATTTGAAGAATCTGCCCCGCGCTTACAGGCCAAATGTCCTCCCCTGGAGAATACGGAACTGCCTCGGCCGGCACCGCTGCTCCCGCTAACGGACGCACGCCCTCCGCATCGCCAAGCAGATAGACGAAGACTCGATCCGTACCGCTCACGGTCGCCGTCACCCTCGTCGATCCGACCGAGCCGCCCGGGCCGATGCCGAAGCCGGCAATGTCCGGCGCTGTCTCATCGACGTGCAGCGTCAGAACTGCCTCGGCGGTTGTCGATCCTGCATCGGTCGCCGTTACCGTAACCGTGAACTCTCCCGCTTCTGCAGGAACGCCCCGCAACGCGCCGGCTTCCGTCAACTGCACGCCCGCAGGGAGCCCCGACGCGCTCCAGCTCAATCCGCCTCCTGCGCCGTCGAAAGCTTGGAGCGTTTGTGAATAGGCCTCCCCTTTGAGCGCCCTCGGCAGATCGGTCGTCAGAACCGATGGCTTCAAATACGGATAACCGCCGTTCACGCCGGGCCGAACCGCCCACGTATCCGTGAAGTCCCAGCTGTTGCCGGGCTCCCCGTAGTTAGCCTGAAGCTTCATATCGGCCGTCGAACGGCCCGTAAGCTGAAGCGCGGCAGCGCCGGTTGAATCGCCCGCTCCGCTTGTCTGCAAGGTGGCGACGTTGTCGAAATACGAGGCGATGACCGAGGCCCCGGCATTGACTGAGCCGACGAAACCGCCCATCGTAACGTAAGTCGAGCTTGCGGCCGCATCGACCGTCCCCGTCGCATAGCTGTTCGATATCGTTCCGTATACCAACTGGCCTACCAACCCCCCAGCCGTATAGTAGGATCCTGCGGAATTGGACACCCTGCCGGTCGCATAAGCGTCGTCAATCGACCCGGTTCCTTGAGAACCGACCAGCCCGCCGGCATATTGGTTGGGCGCCTCTCCGCTCTTAACGGCAGCGGACGAATACGAGCGGCTAATCGTCGAATTGCCGTTCGCTGCCCCGGCGAGCCCGCCTGCCGCACTGACTCCCGCCGAACCCCCGACGCCGCCGGTCACGATGCCCTGCGCGGAGGAGCGAACGATCGTGCCTCCGTCCAAGTGGCCGGCCAATCCGCCCGCGTAGTTGCCGCCCTCGGCTTGCACCGAGACGCTCAAATCCCGGACCGTCCCCGTCAGCTTGCCGAAGAAGCCGACCAAAGAGAGCGAACCGCCATCGATCGATAAACCTTCGATCCGATGCCCCCTGCCGTCAAAAATGCCGCTGAACGGCTGAGCTTCGTTTCCGCCGAGCGGAACCCACTCGTACTCGGTCATGTCGATGTCGTTCGTCAGGCGAATGTTGCGATCCAGATAAGAAGCTTGATTCTGATCGATATAGATCAACTCTGCCGCATTGGACACGAGCACCCATCCAAGCTCCTCGGACGGAACCGGCTCTCCCTCGGCCCGAACGGCTGGCGCGGCCGGAGCCAGAAGGCCGAATATTAGCGTAAAGACGAGCAGAGCGGCGAACGAAACGTTTAAGCGATTCATGCGGTTGATTTCTCCTTTGCATCGTACGATAGAAATGGTTTTATCGCATACGCCCCTTAGTATAAAATAAATAGAGAAGAAGAAGTGTTTCATTTTTGTTTCAAAGTTTTCATTAGCGGAAAGAGGGTGCGATATGGAACCCGCATCGACATTGACAAATCCGAATGCCCGTCGTCGCATCATCGGCCTGAAGCGAGAATTGGTCCGTCTGGAGCAATGGCTGACCGACCCAGAGGCGGAAACAAGGTTGTTTTCGGTATCGGGAATCGGAGGAATCGGCAAAACGACGCTGCTCGCGGAAATCGTCGGCCGATGCAGGCGTTCGACCGCCCTTACGCTATGGCTGGACGGGCAAACCGAGCTGGTTTCGTCCGGCGCCTTCCTCGCAAGTCTCGAAACGGGCTTGGCCAACGAGTATGGAAAACATAGAGCCCCCGGAACGCCGCTGCTGCCCTATCTCGCGGACGAGCTGTCCAAGCAGAGAACCGTACTGGTGTTGGATAACGGCGAACGTCTCGACCGGCTGGAGAGCTGGCTCCTGTCCAGCTTCCTGCCCCGGCTGCGCTCCACGGGCATGCTGATCGTAATCGCTTCGCGCGGCGGATTACCTCCGAAGTGGCATTCGCATCCATACTGGAGCAGCAGGATCGAATCCTGCCCCCTCCGTCTGTTCACCCGCGAGCAGTCTCTGGACTACTTGCGGGAAAGCGGTTTGGAGACGGAAACGCAGCTGGACGTCGCGCGGAGAACGGACGGACATCCGCTGCTGCTTGCCCTGACCGTCGATCTGCTCCGCTCCCGCGGGCAGGACGTTCCCTTCCGAACGGACGACATTCCCGCCATCTTGAGCGGCGATTGGCTACGCGAAGCGACCACTCCGGCTCTACACCAAGCGTTGACCGCTCTGTCTCTGCTGCCGGCGGCGGACCAGGCGACTTTGAACGAACTGCTGGATGCGCCGCTCGACATTGCCGCTTATCACGAGCTTGGGAGATTGTCATTCGTTCGCAGCACGCCTCAAGGCTTGTCGCTTCATCACGTCGTGTCGCGTCTGCTGCGGGAAGATTACCTGCGCCGCGCCCCCGGACAGTTCCAGACGCTGCGCCACAAGGCGTTCCGGCTGGTGGCCGACAAGTTCCACGACGCGGACAGACGAACGCAGACGCATATCGCTGCCCATGTGCTTGAACTGTATCGCGAGAATTTGCCTTTCGCTCACGCCTACGCCGATTTCTCCGCGCCTCTAAGAGCGGACGAGCCTCCGCGATACCGTTCTGAAGACTTGCCGTTCCTGCATCGGTTTCTGGAAGATTCGCTTGCGAGATCCGACTGGCATTCCGAGCTGGTCCGGGCGGAGGACTGCCACGCCGTGCTAGACGAGATCGTCCGTCACAGTCCGGAAGGCGTCTGCGTCGTGCGCCGCGATAACGGAACGCCGATCGGATTCTGCGCCGGATTCCGGCTTCACGCTGGGACGGTGCCTTACCTGGAGCGCTACGCCCCCTCCTTCCTGCCGATGCTCGGGGAGGAAGCCCAGCGGCTCGCCAAAGCTTCTCCCGATACGGCGGACAGCCTGTGCGTGCTGCTCGCCGCCGTCGATACCGGGCAGTCTCTCTATCGTCCGGAAGAGCTCGGCGCCTTGCTTATGCAGCAGTGGCTGATCCACATGACAAGCGGCTGGAGAGGCATCATGGCGTCGGCAGACCCGCAACTAAACAGCCTGCTGCCCCTGCTGGGCTTTCAAGAAAGAGGGCGCATTCGCCCCGAAGCCGCCGGCGCTCCCGAAATGATTCGCTGGGAGCTGGACTTCCGCCATACGACGTTCGAACAATGGGTGCAGCTCGTTCTCCGGCAGACGAATCCGGATCGGATGAACTGCGAACCGGAGCCGACCGACCGGGCCGCATTCGAGGCAGACGACGTCCTAAGCCTTCTTCGCCATTGGCTCGATCCCGAACAACTGCAGCAGCTTCCCGTTTTGCGGCAGCTGCGTCTCTCGGCAGCCGACATACAGAGCCGCATTCAATCTATCTTGAACGCGGAACCGCCGCCCTTCCCCCTGACGCAGCTCGAGCAGCGCATGATACGGGAGAGCTTCCTGAGAGGCGATCTGAACAAAAACGAGCTGGCCGAGGCTTTTCATATGAGCCGCACGACGTTTTACCGCCATTCGCGGCAGGCCGTCCGCCATCTGGCGCACGTGCTGAACGGCGGCTGATGAAGCGACTCGATAATGCCCTCATTCTAAGATAGAATAAAAACGAAACGTATCTTAAAGGAGGCCCACCGCATGCAGCCGATCACCCCGCACTTATGGTTCGACAGAGAGGCGCAAGAAGCCGCGCAGTTCTACTGCTCCGTATTTCCGGATTCCCGTATAACGAGCTCGACGGTGCTGTACGATACGCCGTCCGGGAATGCGATCTCGTATCGTTCCGCGTCTGGGGACAGCCGTTCATGGCTATTTCCGCCGGACCGCACTTCAAGATCAACCCTTCCATCTCGTTTATGGTGAATTTCGACCCTTCCCGGGAGGCGATCGCGAGGGAGATGCTCGACGAGGCGTGGAACAAACTTGCGGAAGGCGGCACACCGCTTATGCCGCTGGACAAGTATCCGTTCAGCGAGCGGTATGGCTGGATCGAGGACAAGTACGGGGTCTCCTGGCAGCTGATTCTGACGAATCCGGATGGAGAGCCTCGGCCCGCGATCATCCCCTCCCTGTTGTTCGTAGGCGACAATTGCGGCAAGGCGGAAGAAGCGCGGGAATTCTATCTGTCGTTCTTCCGGAATGCCCAACCCGGCTCGCTGTTCCACTACGGCCCCGGCATGGAGCCGGACAAGGAAGGGACGGTTATGTTCAGCGACTTCATGCTGGAGAACACTTGGCTTACGGCCATGGACAGCGCGCATAACCACCGCTTCCAATTCAACGAGGCCGTTTCCCTGCTGATCAATTGCGAGACGCAGGAACAAATCGACTACTACTGGGAACGGCTCTCCGCCTTCCCCGAGGCCGAGCAGTGCGGCTGGCTGAAAGACAAATACGGCGTCTCCTGGCAGATCTCCTCTCCCCTGCTGGACGACGCGATGGTCAACGGTACGGCCGAACAAAAAGAGCGCGTAACCAAGGCGTTCATGAAGATGAAGAAGTTCGACCTTGCGGAGCTGCAAAAGGCGTATTCAGGCAACTGAGCCTGTCCGCTCTGAACATGGGCCGCAATCGCAAAGGAACCGTTCGAGCCGACATCAACGTCAGCCGAACGGTTCCTTTGACATTCATGGGAAAATCCGCGCCCGCCATTAGGCCAGCAGAGATTGAGCTACGTCGTCGACAATGCGATTAATCCCTTTAGGACCATAGGAGCCAATCCAGTTCGAAGCATCCACCGTGTACACCTGTTTTTTCTTTACTGCGCTTAACGAATTCCACACCGCGCTGCGCTGCATATCGGTTACCCGTTCCTTGAACAGCTCGTTGCTCAACAGGAAATAATGGTTGGCATTGACTTCGGGAAGCTTCTCAAGCGAGATATGGTAGGCGGTATCCGAGACGAAATCCCCTGCGATAAAAAACGGAGCCGGCAATCCCAAATCCTCGTATAAAACGGCCCCCGTCCGATGAATGGCCGTATGCAAGCGAATAAACGTGTCGCGCGGACGAATCAACGCCACGCGCTGCCCTCTCAGCTTCTCCGCGAGCTTGTCGGCCAATTTCGCCGTCTTGTCGCGATACTCTTGCAGCATTTTGCCCGACTCGTGCCTCTTGCCCGTAATGTCTCCGAAAATACTCAGCATCGTTCGCCAATGCTCGTTTCGATGAAACATAAGCGTCGGGGCGACTCGGCTTAATCGCGCGTAAATCTCTTCATGCATCTGGGTACATACGATGAGATCGGGCCGCAGCGCGGCTATCGCGTCGAGATCGGGCTGTTCGCACGTTCCAAGCGCTTTGAATCCCCCCAGCTTATCCCGCAAATAATCGGGAAAACAGCAGATCTCGGAGGCTCCGATCCCTACGCTGCCGGTCGGCAGTTCGCCCAGCGTAATCAACTGGTCCGCATACTGAACGTCAAGCACGGCAATGCGCTTGGGCGGCTGCTGCAAGCGAAGCTCCCCTCTGGCATGCTTGACGACCGTGCCGTCGTTCGCGCTGTAGCTGGACGCGGCTGCTCCGACCGGTACCGAAGCCGGCAGCTCATCGTCCGTATCGGAGGCGGCGGCGCGCCGAAAATCCAGCGGAGCGGTCCCGTAATATTTCTTGAAGGCGTTGCTAAAATAATACATGTCGCGGTATCCGACGCTTAGAGCGATTTCTTGGACAGTAGCCGCGGTATGCTTCAGCAGACGGGCCGCATGCCCCATTCTGACCTTGATCACATACTCCATCGGTCCAAGCTGCTGCTGCTGTTTGAACCATCTTTGCAGCTGCCTCGAGCTGCAATGCACAAGCTCCGCCATCGATTCGAGCTTTAACGGCTTGTTATAGTGGGCATCGATGTGCTTCGCCACGATGCTTACCGCATCCGAAGGCGTTTGATAGCCGTCCGTCTGCAGCTGCTTCAACAGCTCATAGAGCAGGCTCTGCAGCAGCGCGTTGGCATGAAAGCTTTCCAGTCCTTGCCTCGCGCTCCACTTCCGCTCGATTTGCTCCACGATCTGATGGAGCGACACCCGCTTGGCCGGACTGAATCCGAACGGCATTCGCAGCCAATCGCGCTCATCTACCGGAGAGTCGAGTTCATCTTCGGAAGAGCGCATCAGCTCGGCCCGGTAATAGATGGCGATATATTCAATCGGCTCCGTGACGGCCGTAAAGTCGACAACGGCATCCTTGCCCGCGTGACACACGAAGAAGGGGACAATCGTATACGACATCCCGTCTACCGTCATTTTCCCGTGGCCGCATCTCGCCAAAAACAGCATGTTCGCCGGCAAGACGTAATTGCGCAGATCGTTGCCGGGAAGCAGACTTAAACGCTGAACGTCCAGCAGTCTGATCGCCGTATCGTTCCATAGTGATAATTGTTTCTGCAACGGCATCTCCCACATCTCCAAACCTTTGGCTATACGTTCGTAATGTCTCTTTTCTCTTCTGTCATTTTAATTGATAACGATTCTCACAGTCAATTTCAGAAAGGGGGAACGAGCGATATTTCGCAAAAAAAAGCAGCCCGGCCGCTGCGGAACGCAACGCCGAACTGCATGAGTTGATTACGGTTTGGGACATTTCAAGCAATACTCGGGCGCCATTTGGTAATAAAGGCAGCAAGTGAGCCGCTTGCTCCGCCCCCTCAGCCGGCGGTTCTCGTCCAGCTCCGTCAAGGAGGCGAGCGGATTTTTCCTCATGCCGAACGGCTCGCCCGAACAGCCTTGGGTCATATAGAAGAAATCGTCCCTTATTCGCTGGCGCAGCTCTCCTTCTAGCTCTTCGCCGTGACCGTAGACAGGAGCGATGCGCGCCATAACGTTTTCCCACAATATCGCCATCGACACCGAGCCCGCCGCCGCTATCGTTTTCATGACCGGGGTCAGGCGTTCCGCGAACAATTGCCTGACCACCATCGCCCGCCACGCTTCCCGATCGCGGGTTTCGGGAGCCGTAACCTCGGCTGCGGACAAAGCCATAAACGGGAAAGCGGTGCCGACAGCCGAAGCATCGGGATGAAAAAGCCGGCAGTGCTCCAACTGCACCCCGATTCCCCGGTTATAGTAAGTCATGGCGCTGAGAAGCGGAGCAACGAGCAGGCTGGCCATCCTTTTTACCAGCATGGAGGCCGCAACGCTCATGTTTGGAGAGCCGATGTGTCCCATCAGCCACTCCATGTACGCTCTGCAACTCTCCTCCTTCAGCAGTTCGCTCAGGGGCAGCGACTTGATGCTCTGCGGCGAAACTTCACCGGTGGACAAGCTGTAATCGCCGGACAGTTCCCTCCAAGCGTCGGACGTTAAGAAGGGATCCATTCCTTACGGCTGGCCCAGCAAAGCCGCCGCCGCTTGATCGATAATCAGGCTGTTCGCGATCGGTCCGTAATAAGCGATCCATAAGGTAGTGTCGACCGGATATACGCGGTTGTTCTTCACAGGCTCCAGGGAGGTCCAGATCTTCGTGCTTTCCAACTCCTTGACCGCGTCCGCGAACATCGCGTCCGATAACAAGAAGTAATGATCGGCGCCGATGTCGGGAACGGCCTCCAGAGAAATCTCGTAAGCGGTGTCGTCTACCGCCGCTACCGATTCGGGAACTTTCAAGCCCAGATCCGTATACAGGATCGACCCGGTGCGATGCTGGGAAGTATGAACGCGGATGCCTTCCGTTCTCGGACGAATGAGCGCTACCGTGTCGTCCCCCAGCTTGTCGGCAATCTGCTGCTTCAGTTTGGCGGTTTTCTCTTCATAGGCTTGCGTGACGGCCTGCGCTTCCGCTTGGTTGCCCGTTATTTTGCCCACCGTCTCCAAAGTCGCGCGCCAATCCTCGTAGAAGTCGAGCACGAGTGTCGGAGCGATTTTGCTGACGCTGTCGTAAACCTTCTCCTGGAAGTCCGTCATGAGAATCAGATCCGGGCTCAGCGCCAGCAACGCTTCCAGATTAGGCTCGTCGCGCGTGCCCAACACTTTGACGTCTCCCAACCGGTCGCTCAAATACTCCGGGAAATCGGTATCGGAACCGGCTGCCGTTACGCTCCCGGCCGGCTGCTCGTCAAGCGCGATCAGTTGGTCGACGAACTTCGTATCCAGAACCGCAATCACCTCGGGCTTTTTCTCCAGCGTATACTCGCCCTTCATGTGCGTAATGGTGACCGGGAAAGAACCTTTATCTTCGGACGCCGGAGGAGCGCTCTGCGTCTCGGCCGGCGGAGACGACGCGGACGGAGATGCCGCCGGCGTTGCGCTTGGCGAACTTTCGTTATTGCTTCTGCTGTCGCCTGAACCGCATCCCGCGAGCAACAGCGCGAAACAAACGAACCACGTTGCGAATTGAACCGATTTATGAAATCTCTTCACTTTCAAATCCCCTTTTTGCTAGTATATGATAATGATTCTCATTATCGTGTTTTATTCTACTTGTTTTTCGGCTCCATTCGAATGAAAGTTCGCGACAGACCGCTTGTGATTTTGCGACAATCGGCATGGGGAGCCGGAAATTAATTCTCCCCGCGCGCGGATAAATGCCGTTTTAAGATCAAAGTCGCCTTGGCCCGGTCATTGGTGCCGATCTTGGCGTAGATGTCGCTTAAATAGTTTTTGACCGTGCCCTGCGTCAGAAACAGCTTTTCGGCCATCTCCTTCGCATTGTGTCCCTCCACCAGCAGCCTGGCAAGATCAAGCTCTCTCGGCGAAAACTCCAGCTCCTCGCCGAGTCGGTCGAACCGATTGTTCTGCTTGCGGATGTTAAGCGCGAGCTTGTTCGCCACTTTCCCGGTCAGCAGCAAATTGCCGGACAGCGCCTCGTAGATCGCCTGCACCAGCTTCTCCCCGTCGATATCTTTAAGCAAATATCCGGAAGCCCCGTTGCTTAACGCTTCTATAATATAGGCTTCGTCGTCGAACGTCGTCAGGATGAGAACGATGACGTGCGGATAACGTTCCAGAATAGCTTCGGTCGCTTTAACGCCGCCCATGCCCGGCATGCGGATATCCATCAGAACAACGTCCGGCACGACCTCGCGAAGCCGTTCCAGCGCTTCCTCTCCGGATTGGGCCGTCGCCACGATTTGGAGGTTCGAGCGCAACGAAATCAACGTCTCCAGACCTTCAAGCAATATTTTCTGATCGTCCACTAACATCACGCGGATTGCGGCCTCTCCGTCCATTATCATTCCCCCTTTGCGACCGGCATTCGGATATGCAGTTCGAACCCTTTATTCGGTTCGCTTTGCACGCTTAGCCGTCCGCCTACGGCCTCGACTTTTTCCTCCATCGATTGCAGACCGAAGCCGTAGACGATTGAATCGCTTCCTTCTCCATCGTCTTTTATTTTCATATGAATCGTTTCTTGCCGCTCTATAACGTCAATCTCGATGGCGCTCGCCCGACCATGCTTAAGGGAGTTGGTGATCGATTCCTTAACGGCATTAATCATTACATATTCTTGAATCGAGATGAGCGCGGATGCCGCCTCGTACCGCAATTGAAAGCGAACGCCCGTCTGCTTCTCCGTACCGTCCATGATCGTCCGAATCGCTTGCTCCAGCCCCAGTCCGCCCGCCACCCCGTCTTCTGCTTTTAACGTTTTGACGACCTGGCGGATGTTGCCGAGCCCCTGCTTCAACTGCTCGCGCGCGACGCGGATTTTGTGACGGGCATCCTCCGGCCGTTGGTCGAACAGCAGCCCGGCGCCCTCCAGAGCGACGATCGCCGTCGTCAGATTGTGCCCCACCGTGTCATGGACTTCTTCCGCGATCCGGGTTCTTTCTTTTAAGGCCGCCATCTCTTCCCTTGTTTTCGCTTCCTGCAGCAGTGCTTCGTTTAGTCGAAGGTTCATCTCCCTTTGATTAAGCAGCAGCTTCGTGCTCCAGATCGGGATGATCAGACAGGAGTAGCTTAGTAGATCGAACGCATGCTGCCACAAATCCGAACCATCCTCGGTCCACAGCGCCAAGTACGTCACAAATCCCACATAGGCAAAAGGGAACGCGTACCACGGCTTATAATGAAGAATGAGATCGGCGGCGAAGAGCACGAACACGATCGTCTCGATCCCCGTCCCGTTCTGCAGAAACAAGACGAACAAGATGACGATTTCGGCCAACGGGGAGACGATCGCGATCAAGTGATACTTGCGATGGTTCAATACCCTTTCCCAATGTCTGACGAAGTAGAGCGCAATAAGAACCGCAACCCCCGCGGAGCCGACGCCCTTCGACTGCGACAGGACAACGTACAGCAGGAGCAGAACGACGTACGCGCACGACAATCCGTAAAAAAAGACCTTCGACAATTTCGTATCGTTAAGCGTATGAACGGTGGAAATCTGCATCAGTCTCACACATCCCGTATCGGTGAATGGCTTCAGATTAAGCCTAGAACAACTGCGGTAACGGCTGCCAGCAAAGGAATGGCCTCCCCCCCGTGAATGAGCACGGATGGCCAGAAGCTGCGGTATTTGGCGTTCAAGAAGCCGTAGAAGAGCGACCCGACGATAAACAAAGGGATTTCCGAGATTTTATGAAGATGGTAGGAGGCAAACAAGACGCCGTTCATCGCCCAATCCCATTTTCCGAACGCTCCCCTCATCTGCGGCAGCAGCACCCCGCGGAAAAACAGCTCTTCCCCCAGCAAGTAATTGAACAAACAACTGACGAGCGCGATGCCGAGCAAATACCAGGCGCCCTCGAATTCGGGAGTCGCCAAATTTTCGATCAACGTATAGCTCTCTGGCGCGAGTGCAGGGAAAAGCCGGTTAATCTCCTCTTCGATAAACGAGAACAAGCCGGAGCTTTCGAAGAAAAAAGCGTAAATGATAATCGTAATCGTAAAAGAGTAGGCGAGCTTATAGATTTTCATCGTTTTCGGATGCACGGGATGGTTCAGCCACAATCTCTTTTTCAGCTTCTCCCAGGACCAGCCGCCCAGCTCTCTTCTCAGGATCAAGACGGACAAGACGAACTGCCAGATCATGCCGAGGATCATAAACAACCAGTACAATATGCCGGGGTGAATGCTGGCGACCGGTACCAGAAGCGGCATCAACACAAATCGGAAGAAAGCCATAGGCAACGCTACCAATGCCCATAATCCTATTATTTTGCCGACGCTATACTGCTTTACTTCTGTTTCGTTATTCACTGTTCCAACTCCTTCTACGGCTCTTTTGTTTGTCATCAACAAACCTAACAAAAAAGACCGTCATATGAGAATTGACGATCGTCATAAAGGGAAAAGGTGAAATGGGAAATAAAAACTGTTCACTTTTATTCCTCTTTTCTCTCGCGCATAATGAAGCCATGACAGAGAGCAAGGAGTGAAACCTTATGTTGAACCATCTGAAAGAATTGAACGATATTCGTCAAGCGGAAACGGAACTGTTCATTTGCGATCTCGAAATGGCGCGCGCGGCCCGCGAAGCCGCCCGGGAACGCGGCAAACCGCGCCGTAACGGCGCGGTTTGGCTCATTAAATTATTTCGGAGCAAGAGGAATTCCCCGACACCGGCGTGCGGGCATCCAGAATGCCCGCTCCGCTCTCCTGCGGCCGCATCGAGACCGTAACCCCAGGATGAGCTCTTCCCGAGACGGGTTTCTAATGTCGCGATGCGGGATGCCTGTCTACTAGAGCCCTATCCGCCGCATACTCGACGACGGCCTTCTGAACCATCGGCTCGTCGCCGATGAGACGCCCTCTGCCTCCCTGCTCGGGCGATGCCGCTTGACACCCTGCCAACGCCAAACCAACCAAACCTATCAGCATGATCGCACGCGCTTTTTTCATCCGCTTTTCCTCCACCGCCGCCTCCCGTGAGCAGCCGTTTTTGTACTTTTGTATGCTTATAGACACCTTGGCCGAAGAAAGGTTGCCCGTTCGTCGATGGTAACATTTATGATGTCAAACCGCGGGACTACAGCTATGCTGGAGGAGATGCAGAGCAGCCGGAAGATTGCGGATAACGCTAATCTTCAGGGCTTGGCCATAGCGCTCCATTCGCTCATAAACGGAGTCGTGTTGATGTGGCTGATCGCGCCCAACCAGGCTTCGTTCGAACAGGTATCTAGAGCCAACCGCGAGGACATCCTGGCCTTCCCCCCGGCAGCGTCCAAGCACAGCCTCGATTACGGCAGCATCAAGCTTCCGGTTGTAATCGCAGTTGGAGAAGATGATCCGTTCGCCGTCGCAGCCCAGGCGGAGCGGCTAAAACGGGACCTCCCTCACGCGGAGCTTGTCCTTCTCCCCGAAGTTGCCCCTATGATTCCGCAGAATCATCCGGAACTGGTGGCAAGTCTCGTTCATAGACTGGTCAGTTCCAAGCTTGGTCTCTGAAAGAAACAAAGCCGCCCTCATCTTTGAGATGAACAAGGGACGGCTTCAGCGATCAAATATATTTCGTCAAAATGTTCTCCACATGCTCCAGATGGCCCTTCATCGTCTGCGAGGCCTGCTCGGGATCGCGCAGACGAACGGCCTCGTAGATCGCGGAATGCTCCCGGTACAGCCGCTCGGCGACTTCCTGATTGGAGTAGATCTCCACTCTTCGGATGTCGCGGATCGCCGTCTCGAGCTGGCCGACGATCGATTCGAACAGCCGGACCATGATCGAGTTGTGCGTCGCTTTGGCCAGCGTGAGATGGAACAGAACGTCCGTGCGTTCCCCTTCCAGCTCCTGCCCGACCGTCTGTTCCATCGCGTGCATCAACGCTTCGAATTCGGCCATATCGGCATCCGTGCGCTTGACGGCAGCGATGGCGGCATTGGACACTTCCAGCGACTGTCGCGCTTCCAGCAGCTCAAGCAGTGTGCTGCGGTTCAGCCGGAGCGAATCGAGCTCGGGAACGGCCGCTTCCGCCGGAGCGTTGCGGATCACTCGGCAGCCGCCGCCTTGCCGGATCTCAATGAGACCCATCGCCTTGAGCGCGCTTAGCGCTTCGCGAGTCGTCGATCGGCCCACGCCGAAGCTTTCCGACATCTCCTTCGTCGAAGGCAGCTTATCGCCGACCTTGAATCTGCCATCCAGAATCATCTGCATGAGTTGATCCTTGATCTCCTCGTAATGATTCCGTTTCGTTAACCGGGTCATCGCCATACGTCTGCATGCCTCCCGCTCAACCGACGAGCAGCGCGTATACGATGCCCGGACCGTGCACGCCGATCGTCAAGTCGTTCTCGATATCCGACGATCGGCTCGGACCGGAAATAAAGTGAATGCCAGCAGGCAGGCTTTCCCGCCCGCCTTCGTCGAACGTCGCCATCACTTCGCCAAGTCTCGTCTTCAGACGATCGAGCGGAATAATCGCGATGAGCACGGTCGGCAGCAGGCTAACGGAGCGTCCCTTGTCCTTGGAGGACAGCACGACCATCGAGCTGGTGTATGCCGCCGCATGATCGACGAGCACGACGCCGATGTCGGCTTCCGCCGAACGCGCCTTCCAGTTCTCTTCGGCGTCGGTGTTCCAGACCGAGATTTTCGCTTCGGTCAGGCGCTGCTCCAATTCTAGCGCGGCAAGCTCCGGCTCGTTCTGGCGGATGATGTACTTCGCCCCGAGCTCGATTGCCTTATTCGTTACAAATTGCTGCACGTCTTCCATCGACGATAGCCGTTCTACGTGACCGCCCACGCTTTGGAAATTTTCCGTAAACCGTTCGATTCGTTCCTGCTCGTTCCATTCGTAGACGTTCCAGAAATCCGGCGACCCGCGAAACGGATGCTGCGGCGCTTCGGTCACCATCGGACGTCTCAACTTGGAGGAAATGTTGCCGATAAATTGACTCTGCTTAGCGCGAGACTTCTCCTCCATCTCCTTCAGCCACTGCTCCTGTATTTTAGTGTCCATGACCGTGCGTCCCCCCTTTCTTGCGATCCAGAACCGCCTGCTCCATTCGCTGCTTGACGTCCGGAGACATTTCCTGAAGACCTGCGCGGATTTCCGCGTCCAGAGTCGCCCACTGCTGGCGGAAGCTCTTCTTCGGCAGCGTCGGCGTAACCCGGTACGTGTTCCAGCCTTTGAGCGGTCCGATCTTAAGGCGGATGCCTCCGTCGCGCGCGACGAACTTCTGTCCGATCTTGCCGAGCTTCAGCACCGCGCTCATCCGTCCAGACTTCGAGAACAGCGTCGCGAAGCCTTTCATTCCCGCATCCTCCAGCTTGTCGCTATGTCCGGCTTCCACTTTGCGCCTGCGCAGGTAGACCAGCATGTCGTGAAGCGGAATTTTCACGGGGCAAGCCTCGTAGCAGGCTCCGCACAAGCTCGAAGCGTTGGCGATATCGTCCCATTCGGCGATATTTTTTTGCAGGGACGGCGTCAGCACGGCACCGATCGGGCCGCTGTACGTTCCGCCGTAAGCGTGGCCGCCGATATGCCGGTAAACCGGGCAGGCGTTCAGGCAGGCGCCGCAGCGGATACAGTTCAGCAGCTCCTGGAATTCGGGATCTCCGAGCTGCAGCGAGCGTCCGTTATCGACGATAATAATATGCATTTCGTCCGGTCCGTCGGCGTCCTCGGAGCGTCTTGGCCCTGTAATGCCCGACATGTACATCGTCAGCTTCTGTCCGGTCGCCGAACGAGGCAGCAGCGTAGCCATCACTTCGAGATCGGCCCATGACGGAATGATCCGCTCCATGCCCATCAGCGTAATTTGCGTCTTCGGCAGCGTCGTCACCATCCGGGCGTTGCCTTCGTTCTCGAACAGCACCATCGAACCGGTCTCGGCGATCGCGAAGTTGCAGCCCGTCATGCCGATATCGGCTTCGAGAAACTTCGAGCGAAGCCGTCTGCGCACATACCCGGCCAATATTTTCGTATCCGCCTCCAGCTTCTCTCCCGCATCCTCGGACAGCAGCTCGGCAATCTGATACCGATTTTTATGAATGGCGGGGATAATGATGTGGGACGGCGGCTCGTCGGCCAGTTGAATAATGTATTCCCCAAGGTCGGTCTCGATCGCTTCTACGCCGATTTTTTCCAAAGCCGCATTAAGATGCAGCTCCTCGGATACCATCGACTTCGATTTGACGACGGTTTTGGCGCTTACCCTCTCGGCGATCGCCATCGAGATGTCGACCGCCTCCTGCGCGGTTTCGGCGAAATGAACGTGAACGCCGTTGGCGCGCGCGTTTTCGACGAACAAGTTCAAATAATAATCGAGATGCGCGATCGTATGAAGACGGATCTGGCGGCCTCTCTCCCGCCATTCCTCCCAGTTTCCGTGCTCCTCCATCGCCTTCAGCTTACCGTTCTTCAGCCGTTCGGTCGTGAATTTGACGGCCTTGCGCAGGAAGTCGTTGTTCAGCGCCAGCTCCGCGCGTTCTTTAACCGTTGCCCCGCCTTTGGGTCCATGGCTCATCTTATTTCACCCCTTCGTACAGCAGCTCTGCCAAATGCATGACTCGGACCGGCTCGTTGCGATAACGCAAATTGCCCGCGATATTCATGAGACAGGCCATGTCCAGTCCGACCAGCACTTCCGCTTCCGTCTCTTTGACGTGGTCGCTCTTCTCGCTCACCATCGCGCCGGAAATATCCGACATTTTGACCGCGAACGTTCCCCCGAACCCGCAGCAATCTTCCGCATGCGGCAGCGGAACGAACTCCAGCCCTTTGACGTGGGTCATCAGCGCCATCGGCTCATCCTTAATGCCCATCAGGCGAGTACCGTGACAGGAAGGATGATACGTTACTTTATGCCGGAACGTCGCGCCCACGTTGGTCACGCCGAGCACGTTCACGAGAAACTGGGTGAACTCGTACGTCTTGCTCTGCAGCGCCAGCGCCTTGTCCAGCATCGCCGGATCGTTCTCGAACAGCTTCGGATAATGATGGATCATACCCGTGCAGGAGCCGGACGGCGCAATCACGAAGTCGCTGTCTTCGAAGGCTTCGATAATCGTACGGGCAGTCGCCCTCGCTTCATTCCAATAGCCGCTGTTGAATGCGGGCTGGCCGCAGCATGTCTGAACCGGGGGGAACTCCAGCGTAACCCCGTACCGTGCCAGCAGGCGGATCATCGCCTCCCCGACCCGCGGGAAGATCGCGTCGCTCAAGCAAGTAATAAACAGAGAAACCTTCAATGTGCCGCACCCCTTTCGCTTCTATTTTTATCTTATCAGGTTATCAGGTTGTCAGACAAGTCGAGAATGAATCTGCACCCACGTGCAGCTGGAATCCGCCTTATAACTGTCGCTGAGCCGTTTCGAGACCGTTTAAGGCGGATTTTCCGCCTTAAAAAAGCCTCAGCTCCATTTCGGGGCCGTGTAACGCGGATTTCCCGCCTTAATTTCGCAGAAACGACCGTTTTGAAAAAATAAGGCGGGTTTTCCGCGTTACAGCGGTCATTTTCGGTCAATTCGTAAATTTAAGGCGGGTTTTCCGTGTTAAATTTTCCAGCCAACCAGCCTCCCGCTCACATGCATATCTCGGATTCGAGCTTGGCGAGATACCGCCCGGCAAAGCCAGCCAGCCTCTCGCTCACATGCGTAACCCGGGTTCATGCCCGGCGGGGGCACCCACCGGGTGAAGCCAGCCGCTGCCCCTCCGCTCCTCCGGTCTCCCGCTACACCGTAACGACTGCGATGCCGCGTCCTTCCAATTGCTCGATAATCTCCTTCGGCATGCGCTTGTCGGTGATGATCGTGTCGACTTCGGACAGATCCGCAACGTGCGTGAACGCCTGCACTCCGAACTTGCTGGAGTCGGCGAGCAGGACGACTTCGTCCGCCATGCCGATCATCCTCTCCTTGATCCGGGCCTGGAGCTCGTTGGATTCGCTGATGCCGCGTTCCAGATGCACGCCCTTGCAGGAGAGGAACACCTTATCGACATGGTAGGCGTCCAGCGAACGCTCGGCCAGCGGACCGACGAAAGACAAGGAACGCTGGGCGAGAATGCCGCCCGTGGAGATAACCTGGATCTTCTCCTTGCTGCTCAGCTCCGTCGCGACCTTGATCGAATTGGTCAGCACGGTCAAGTCGATGTCGGGCACGTCGGCCGCCATATACCAGGCGGTCGAGCTGGCATCCAGCAAAATGCGGTCCTTCGGCGAGATGCGCTTGATCGCCTCCAGGGCGATCCGCTTCTTCTCGTCCGCGTTCGTGATTTCGCGCACGGCATAAGGAATCTCCGGATGCAGCGCCGCCGTCTCCTTGACGCTGACCGCGCCTCCGTGGGAGCGGCGCAGCCGTCCCGCCCGCTCGAGCCGGTCCAGATCGCGGCGGATCGTCTCCTCCGTCACCTGGCACAGCTCGCTCAGCTCGGATACCCGGATGCTTCCCCTTTCGTTGACCAAGCTTACGATTTTCTCATATCGCTCCGCAACCAGCATGTGTACCCTCTTTTCGCAAACCGAATTTAGTCCGGCAGCCCCGTCAGCGTCCGGAAGCGCTCATACGCGCGAATCCAAGGCTCGGAATCGCCCGGCTCGTACGTCTCCACCGGGAACGACTCCCGGACCGCCTTGCGGGCTTCCCAAATATCGGCGAAAGCGCCCTGAGCGATCCACTGAACGGCCAAGTTGCCGATCGCGCTTCCTTCGGAAGGGCCGGCCCATACGGGCTTGCCGATCGCATTCGCCGTCCATTGGCAGAGCAGCGTATTCTGAATGCCGCCTCCGACCATGTGCAGACCGCCGAAGCTCTGTCCGGACAACCGCTCCGTCATTTCGAACACGTAGCGATATTTTAACGCCAAGCTTTCCAAGATGCAACGCACGATTTCGCCTACGGCGCCCGGAGCCTCCTGGCCCGTTCGCGCGCAATATTGTTCGATTCGGGCCGGCATGTCTCCCGGAGGCAGGAACAGGTCGTCGTCCGGATCGATGAACATCGCCAGCGGCTTCGCTTCGGAGGCGAGCTGCACGAGCTCCGGGAACGAATACGAACGGCCTTCCCGTTCCCATTCTCTCCGGCACTCCTGCAAAATCCACAAGCCCATAATGTTTTTCAGCAGCCGGAACGTGCCGCCGAATCCGCCTTCGTTCGTGAAATTGAGCTTCTGCGCCAGATCGTGAAGGACGGGCTTGTCGACTTCCGTGCCCATCAGCGACCACGTTCCGCAGCTTAAGTAAGCGAACGACTTCTCCGTCGCCGGAACGGCGACGACCGCGGAGCCCGTATCGTGCTCGGCCACCGCGTAGACGGGAATCGAATCGATGCCCATTTCCTCGCACACCGACGGCTTCAGCTTGCCCGCAAGCTCTCCCGGCTTCAACACGCCGCCGTTGCCGAACCAGCTCCTTGGCAGATCGAGCAGACGCAGAAGCTCGGCATCCCAGTCGTCCTCGACCGGATTGTACAGCTGCGTCGTCGTGGCGTTCGTGAACTCGTTGTGCATTTCCCCGGTGAGGAAATAGCGCAGCAGGTCCGGAATCATGAGCAGCCGATTGCTCTCCTGGAGGAGCGGAGACTTCGCCTGTTTCAACGCGTAGATCTGGTAGATCGTATTGAAAGGAAGAAACTGAATGCCGGTCCGGGCGAAAATGACCGATGCCGGAATTTCGGCCATGACCCGTTCCATCGCCCCTTCCGTATGACGGTCGCGGTAATGGTACGGATTGCCGGCCAGCTCTCCGTTCTTGCCGATAAAGCCGAAGTCGACCGCCCAAGAGTCGATGCCCATGCTTTGCAGGTCGATGCCCCGGTGCTTGGCTTTCAGCAAGCCTTGCTTGATTTCGTGATAGAGCCGCAAAATGTCCCAATACAGGCGGTCGCCCACCTGTACGGGATCATTGGGAAAGCGATGCAGCTCCTCGACCTCGATCTTGCCGTTCGTCAGCCGTCCGAGCAGCGCTCTTCCGCTGCTTGCGCCCAGATCGAACGCGAGTATGCTCGACATCTCTCATCATCCTCGGTTGAATGAATTACCGCGCTTCAGCAGCACGTCTTGCTCGTACGTCTTCACTTCGCTCAGCCATTCTTCGCGAACCGGAACGGCGTTTTTCTCGCAGTAGTAGTCCCATACCGCGCCGAACGGGTAAGACTTGAACTCTTCCGTAAGCGCCAGACGCGTCGTGTAGTCGCCTTCCAGCTCCGCTTTCTTGAGCGCTTCGATCGGATCGAGCATGGCGCGAAGCAGCGATTTGATCGTGTTGCGCGTGCCGATGACCCAAGCCGCGACGCGGTTGATGCTGGCGTCGAAGAAGTCGAGGCCGATGTGCGTCTTGCCGAGCAGGTCGCCGCGCACCAACTCGCGGCCGATGTCGATCAGCTCGTCGTCGAGCGTGACGACGTGGTCGCTGTCCCAGCGCATCGGGCGGCTGACGTGGAGCAGAATGCCGTCCGCGAACAGCGACAGCGAGCTCAGCTTGTTGGAGATCACTTCCGTCGGGTGGAAGTGGCCCGCGTCGAGGCAGATCAGCTTGTTGTTGCGCAGACCGTAGCCCATGTAGAACTCGTGGGAGCCGACGACGTAAGCTTCCGAACCGATGCCGAACAGCTTGCTCTCGACGGCGTCGAGGTTGTGCGACGGGTTCAGCTCTTCCGCGAACACTTCGTCGAGCGCGTCTTTCAAACGCTGTCTAGGAGCCAGGCGATCCGCCGGAACGTCCTTGAAGCCGTCCGGAACCCATACGTTCGTGACGCACGTCTGGCTGAGCTGCTCTCCGAAGTAAGCGCCGATTTTGCGCGACGCTTTGCAATGATCGATCCAGAAGCGGCGGATTTCCGGGTCCGGATGGCTCAGCGTGAAGCCGTCGCTGGACTTCTCATGGGAGAAGCAGGTGGGGTTGAAATCCATGCCCAGCCCTTGCTCCTTGGCCCAATCGACCCATTTCTGAAAATGCTTCGGCTCCAGTTGATCCAGCTCGACCTTCTCGTCGGTGTCGGCGTAGATGGCATGGAGATTGACTTTGTGCTTGCCCGGAATAAGGGAGAAAGCTTTCTCCAAGTCCGCGCGCAGCTCCTCGGGCGTTCTGGCCGCTCCCGGATAGTTGCCGGTGACGGAAATGCCGCCGGTCAGATCCTGATCCTTGTTCAGAAAACCTCTGACATCGTCTCCTTGCCAGCAGTGCATCGAAATTTTGATTTGCGCCAGCTTCTCCAGCACTTGATCGACGTCGATGCCGTGCTTCGCGTACAGCTGCTTGGCGGCTTCGTAGTTGTTGACGGTGGATTGTTGCATGCGCCTTCCTCCTCGGTTTCTCTCTTTTATTTTACGGGATATGCAATGACGGACATAAGAGCATTCTCGGATTGCGTCGAATCGAGCCGGCTATATTGCACGATGACCGGGATATCGCTTACAACCTCGATCGCGTAAGGAACGCCGACCGGAATCGGCGCCCCTTCCTTGTGCAGCGAGCTCGTTCGGATATGCTTCGTTCTTCTGGCCCCGACGACGACCATGATGTCCTCCATCGGTTCGCGATCCTCGAAGAAAATCGTGAATTTCAGCAGGGCGTCCTCCGACGCCGTGTTGAGCACGCAGACGGACTCGTGGCTCGTAAGCTGCCCGGAGCTGATTTCGGGAATGTAGCCGTCCGGAATGAACCAGACCTTCTCCCCTTGCGGCCTATGCATGTGAACGATCCCTCCGAATGTTTGTTATCGAGTGAACGCCGCGGGTACGCCGCCGTCAATCGTCAGCATGCAGCCCGTCGTCTTGGCGGACTTGGACGATGCGAAGAACGCGATGCCTTCCGCGATGTCGCTCGGATAGATATTGACAAGCAGCGTCGTGCGCTTGCGGTAGTATTCTTCCAATTGGTCCGGCTCGATGCCGTAAGCGGCTGCGCGCTCGTTGCGCCAGCTGCCGTTCCAGATCGCGGAGCCTTGCAGAATCGCATCCGGCAATACCGTATTGACGCGGATGCCGAATTCTCCGCCCTCGGCCGCGATGCAGCGCGCCAGATGAGCTTCCAGCGCCTTGACGGAGCTGTAGGCGGTAGCGTTCTTGCCGGCGTATACCGTATTCTTGGACGCGATGAACACCATGTTGCCGCCGATGCCTTGCGTCTTCATCATCTTGAACGCTTCGCGGGCGACGAGGAAATATCCCGTTCCCAGAACGTTCATGTTCAGGTTCCATTCCTTCAGTGACGTTTCGTCGAACGGGCTGGAAGTCGCCAGACCCGCGTTGTTGACGATGATGTCCACGCCACCGTAGGCGAGCGCCGTCGCGTCGTAGGCCGCTTGCACCAGTTCCTCGCTCGTGACGTCGACTTTAACGGCCAGCGCGCGGTTTTCTCCCCATTTGGCGTTGATCTCGCTTGCGACCTTCTCTGCGCCTTCGAGGTTCAAATCGGCCAGCACGACGTGAGCGCCTTCCGATACGAGGCGGCGCGCCGTTTCGCTGCCGATGCCGCCCGCGCCGCCCGTGATGAACGCGACCTGGCGGGAGAATTCGGCTTCCGGCGGAGCCAGCGACAGCTTGTAAAGCTCAAGCGGCCAGTACTCGACGTTGTAGGACTCGTTCTCGGACAACGAAACGAAGTTGCCGAGCGCCGTAGCGCCTCTCATAACGGCGATCGCGCGGTGATACAGCGCGCCGCTCACTTGCGACATCGCCCAGCTCTTGCCGGTGTTGATCATGCCTACGCCGGGAATCAGGATGACGCGAGGAGCGGCTTCGAACATGACGTCGCCCTCATTCTTGTTGCGCTCGAAGTAGGCGGTATATTGCTCCTTGTAATCGGCGACGCCTTCCTTCAGCTTGGCGATCAGGCCGTCGATGTCGTCCGCATTAGGCGTCCAATCGATGAACAGCGGCACGACCTTCGTGTGAACGAGGTGATCCGGGCAAGCCGCGCCGACTTGGGACAGCTTGGCGGAGTCGTTGCCGGAGACGAATTGCAGCACGTCGTCCGCGTCGTCGAAGCTCAGAATCATCTTCTTGGCGTCGCTGACCGCGCCGCGGATCGTCGGCATCACTTTGGCCGCGATGTTTTTGCGAACGTCGGCCGGCAGCGTCTCGTATTTCGCGCCGCCGAACACTTTCGCCTCGTCGATGCGGGCTTCGATGAACGCTTCCGCTTCGGAGATAATCTTGATCGTCTGCGCGTAGCATTCCTCGGAGGTCTCGCCCCAAGTGACGAGGCCGTGTTTTTCCATGAGCACGAGTTCGGCTTTCGGATTGTTCAGCACGCCTTCGGCGATCATCTTGGAGAGCGTGAAGCCCGGACGGATGTAGGGAACCCATACGAAACGGTCGCCGAAAATCTCTTTGGCCAGCGCTTTGCCGTTATCGGCGCAGCACAGGCTGATAATCGAATCCGGATGCGTGTGGTCTACGTGCTTGAATGGCAGGAATGCGTGCAGAAGCGTCTCGATCGACGCGCGCGGATGCTTCGGATCGATCATGCAGTTCGCCAGGTAAGCGACCATGTCCTCGTCGGACATTTCCGCTTTCTCGAACAGCGGACGGATGTCGTCCATGCGCAGACCCGTGAAATTGCCCGCTTTCATCGTTGCGAGGTCGGAGCCGCTGCCTTTCACGTACATCACTTCGACGTCGCGCCCGCGGAAATCCTTCTCGATCGTTTTCGAGGACGTATTGCCGCCGCCGAAGTTGCACACGCGACGATCCGCGCCGATAATGTTCGAGCGGTAGACGAGCTGATCCAGACCGGATTGCTGTTCTGCTGCTTTCGATGCTTGCCACAAGCTTTGTACCATGAGATTACCTCCGGATGTTGTTTTGTTTGATTTTGAATCCATTCTAACACACCCGTTTATTTTTGAATATATTTAAATCAAACATAAACAAAAATATTAAACGGATAAATTCCCACTTGATTCCGAACATAAGTAAAGACGTCCTGAACGATCGGGAGGCGAGATTCGGATCTCTCGCTCTCTCCGACTGAAGATTCAGGACGCCTTGGGTCCGCTGCGGGACAGCCCTCTGCGTAGTTTAGGAATGAATGAACTTTTTATTCGGCAAATAGTGCAGCGCTCTGACGAATCGGATCGTTCTCGTCTTCGCGCGCATGACGATCGAATGCGTCTCCGCGCGATCGTCCGGCAAGTAGCGAACGCCGCCGAGGAACTCGCCCGGAGTGACGCCCGTCGCGGCGAAGATGACGTCGTCCGTACCCACCATGTCTTCCATCGTCAGCACCTTGTACGGATCTTCGATGCCCATCTGAATGCACCGCGAATACTCGTTGGCGTCGGACGGCATCAAGCGTCCTTGGATCTCGCCGCCGAGACATTTGAGCGCCGCCGCCGCAAGCACTCCTTCGGGCGCTCCGCCGGACCCGACGTACAGGTCGATGCCCGCTTCCGGGAATGCCGGGGCCATCGCTCCGGCGACATCCCCGTCGGTCAGGAACTTGATGCGGACGCCGACTTTGCGCAGCGACTTGATCGTCGTCTCGTGGCGGACGCGGTCGAGAATCATGACAGTCAGCTCGGAGACGTTCTTGTTCAGCGCCTCGGCGGCTTTCTTGAGCGTCAGCTCCAGCGGGTCCGTCAGCTTCAGCTTGCCGACGAGCTGCGGTCCTACCGCAAGCTTCTCCATGTACATGTCGGGTGCGTGGAGCAGATTGCCTTTCCCCGCGATCGCGATGACGGACATCGCGTTGTTCAACCCTTTGGCCACGATCTCCGTGCCTTCGAGCGGGTCGACGGCCACGTCGACTTCCGGTCCGTTCATGCTGCCCACCTGTTCGCCGATATAGAGCATTGGCGCTTCGTCCATTTCCCCTTCTCCGATGACGACCGTGCCGCTGACCGAGATCGAATCGAACATCGCCCTCATCGCCGAAGTCGCCGCTCCGTCCGCGTTGATTTTGTCTCCCCGACCCATCCACGGCGCGGAGGCCAGAGCGGCCAATTCCGTTACGCGAACGATCTCAAGTGCCAATTCCCTCTCCATTACGACCCCTCCAATAAACATCGACTTCTATATAATGTATATCATATTAATATTTATGACACAATATAATTCGTTTATTTTTCTAAATACACCTATCATTAAAGGAAAAAAGCGCAATATTGTAACCCCTTTTGTCGCTATCCCTTCCGGTCAGTTCCCGATCTGGCAGACTGACTCGAGCCTCAAAGCTACCCTCTCTTAAACATGGATAATCTGCTGAAAGCTAATTCACAGCTTGAGGATGATCAACTGGGCATGGCCGAGCTCGCAGGAGGCGTACGACCAACCTGATTGGACGGGATATCGGCAAAAGAACGGAAAAGGCGCTACGTATTCAGAATGCGGTACAGAAAAGCTGAGTGGACGGGATACCGGCAAATAAGGCTGAGAACGATACGCCCCGCCGCCAAATCTCTACATCCACATTTCACATAGGGCATGTCAAATCGCTCTGGCCGCTTCTCTTGAAATTTTCGTCAACGAGCCTGCAAAATCAACTTCAGTCGGATGATCTCGCTGCGGCTTCCGAGACGGATCGGCGGGCCCCAAGAACCAAAGCCGGAGGAAACGACGACGTGCATCGCGCCTTTGCGCATATAACCCCAATCCAGCTCGAACAGCCGCTTCGTGAACAGATGGTTCGGCCAGAATTGGCCGCGGTGCGTATGGCCGCTGAGCAGAACGTCGGCTCCGGCCTCCTCCGCTTTCGCGAATTGCGTCGGCTGGTGATCCATCAGCAGCACCGGCTTGCGCGGATCCACGTCCCGCAGCAGCTCCCGCACAGCAAGCCTGCCGTCCGGTCCGGACGCTTCGGCGGTTTTATCCTTGCGGCCGGCAACATACAGCTTGCCGTCCACCTCCACCGTCTCGTCCCGAAGCACTCTTATGCCGATCCCCTTCATTTCCTCCACATAACGCTCCATATGCCCGCCGTAATATTCGTGATTCCCGAGCACCGCATAGACGCCGTGTTCGGCTTGAAGCCGGCCGAGCAGCTCGCCCATCCGATTGCGCAGGAACGGCTCGATCGAATCGTCGATCACGTCGCCTGGAAGCAAAATCAGATCCGGCTTCATCGCGTTGATCCGCTCGACGAGACGGAGCAGGTGCTTGCGGCCGACCAGATTGCCAAGATGAATGTCCGACGCGACCGCAACCGTCCACTCCGTCTTCCCCCTGCGCGCAGGCTTGTCGATCCGCAGCTCGTGCGAGCGGACGACAGGGCTCCAAGCGTTGCGCGAACCGACGAGCAGCAATAAGGCGATCAAGCCCAGTACGACGGTCCCCGAGCCGACGATATAAGCTTCGGATACGCCATTCGTCAGCCATAAAACCAGGCGAACCGCGTCCGCCAGCAGAAACAGCAGCAAACCGATCTCCATGACGAAAATATATACCGATCCCGCGACCTTCAGCAGCCTTCCGGCCGGCTTGAGCGGATTCGGAAGCGGTATTCTTCCCAGCAGAAACCCGTAAGCGAGCAGCGCGAACGGAATCCAGAATCCGTAGGGCGAGTATCCGATCCCTACTGCCGAAGACCACTCCGTCATATGCCAGCCGATATAAAAGTTAAGAGCCGCATAAACGGTGAGCAACAAAGAAATGAGGACGATAAACCGAGGTTGAACTTTCATAAGTGCACGGACTCCCTACTTTCCCTATCAAATATAAGGAGATTATAGCATAGAAGAAGCCTTGAACCGTAACGGCCCAAGGCTCAAGCTGCCATCAAGAATCATCCTCGTTCCCCGAGCAGACAGCCCGGATGGTCCAGAATGACCGCTTTGGACCACCGCTCCACCTCCGGACGGATCGGGCTGCGGCACTTTGCGGGCTCGCGCCGTCCACGAAGCATGCTCCTTGTCCGGAACAACACGGACTTGACGGTCGGAACGGTGACGCCAGTCGCCTCGGCCACCTCCTGCAGAGAATAACCGAAATAGCGGGCCAACAACCACATCTCGATGTTCCGTCTGGGAAATCGTTCGGCCAGCCATTCCAGCGATCCACGAATTTCGGCGTAGTCGCTATCCGAATGGATGACTTCAGGCATTTCCATCGTCGCCGCACGCCTGCGCTTCCGTCTGCGGCAATCGTCGATCCACAGATTACGTGCGATGCGAAAAATAAAGGGCTTCATGTCCGAGTCCGGTTCCTCCTGAACGAAATAGGCGAACGATTTCAGCAGCGTATCCTGCAGCAAGTCCTCCGCATCCCATCTGGAGCCCGCCAAGTAGTAGCAATATTTTTTCAGCTCGAGCAAGTGGGGGCTTACCCATTCTTCGTACGCCGATGCGGCATCCATACGATCGGCCTCCCTCCCGGCCTGGACGAACGCTCCGCTCATCGTTCTACAGTCTGCCCCTCTTCCAATCCGTGCTGGCCGCTTACGACGACTTGCTCACCTATATCGACCCCTTTGAGCACTTCCTGGTAAGATCCATTCACCCGTCCGAGCTCGACTCTTCGCTTGCTCGCCGTATTCCCGTTCATAACGAACACGAATGCGTCGGTTCCTTCCTTCAAAATGCTGAGCGCCGGAACGGCTACGACGTTTTCCTCCTCCGGCGTCGTCAACTGGATGCGTACTCTCGAAGCCGGCTTCAACGCTCCGTCGGCATTATCCGCCTCCAACTCAAGCGCGTACAGCTTTGTGCCCGTATCGGGCACTCCGGCCAAATAAGCGACCTTCGCCTTCCGCGGTTTGCCGTCTCCGTTGGAATCAATATAAATCAGTTCTTTCTTGTCGCCAACGAGTTCGACCGCCGATTGCGTCAAATTAGCTTTGATTTTCACTTTGTCGGTGTTCTGGACGATGCCGAACGTGCTGCCTAACGGCACGCTCATGCCGATATCCGCTTTGACATCCGTCAGAACGCCGTTCGCTGGAGCGACGATTCGGCCGCCGTTCCATGCCTTCTCCGCCTGTTCCAGCGCTAATCTGGACGTGACCACGTTTGCTTCAAGCGAAGCAAGGGTCTTTCCGGAGTCCAACGTGTTCAATTGCTGCATCGATGCCTGCAGGGAGCGTTTCGTCTTTTCGATATCCGCTTCCGAGGCGCCTTGGGCCGTCTGCTCCTTCAGTTCCTTTTCAAGATCCTTGATCGTATTCGTAAGCGTAACCCGAGAGGACGAAATTTCCGTTCTCGTTTTCTCCAGCAGCGCTTCGTCGGCAAACAGTTTAGCCTCGGCGCTCTCTTTCTCCAGCTTCCCGCTTTTGCTTTCAAACTCGGCGATCACGTCACCCGCTTTCACCAGCTCTCCGTTGCGTCTCGCCAGCTTTAACAGCTTGCCGCCGGCTTCGGCCACGATTTCCGTCTTCGTCGACGCGTTCACTTCGGCGATCAGTTCGCGCGGATCGCCCATGCTCCTCTTGGCGGCTTCCTCCACTTTGACCGTCGTCTTGACGCTCTCCTCGTTTTCGGCAGCCGGTGTAGAGGCTGCCGAACATCCCGCGATGCAGACCGCGCAAGCGATGACGAACGAGAGCCTTCTCGCCCTTTCGTAAACGGTTGTTTTTGAACCTTTTGCTTTCATGCTCAGTCGCTCCCTTAATGCGATTTATACGCCGATTTCATGTTCGGGCGAGATTTTTCCTTTCCGATTGAACAGACGTTTCATACGCGCCTTGAACGATTCGATCATCTCGTAGATGATCGGAACGACGACAAGCGTCAGAATCGTAGACGTAATCAGGCCGCCGATTACGACAACGGCAAGAGATTTGGAAATCAATAGTCCCTTGGTTAATCCGAGCGTTAGCGGAACCATCGCCGCGATCGTCGCTCCGGCGGTCATGATAATCGGGCGCAGCCGGACTTTGCCGGCCTCAATGAGGGCCTGGCGTACGAGATAGCCTTCTTTCCGCAGCTGTTGAGCGCGGTCAAGCAATACGATCGCATTCGTCACGACTATGCCGATCAGCATGAGGAACCCGATCATCGACGTCATATTGAGCGACTCTCCCGCCACGACTAACCCCAGCAAGCCGCCGATTATCGCCAATGGCAGGGAGAATAAGATGGCGAATGGAGTGCCCGCGTTGCCGAAGCAGAGAACCATGATCAGATAGACGATCGCAACGGCGGCGCCCATGGCGACGAACATCTCCTTGAAGCCTTCCATCATATCGATGTTCGCTCCGCGGGTTGTGTTCGTGACGCCCGGCGGAAACTCAACCTCTCGGATCGCGTTCATCACCGCGTTCGATATCGCGGCTTTGTCGGCCGAATCGATCTTGGCCGTTAACGCCACCATCAGCTTCTGGCTTTCCCGCTCGAAGGCCGTCGGGGCATCCGTTTCTTCGAGCTTGGCGACTTCGTTCAAATAGACAATGCTGCCGTCGGCCGTCTGAATCGGCATTTGTCCG
Source organism: Cohnella sp. (assembly GCF_041641335.1). Lineage (NCBI taxonomy): Bacteria > Bacillati > Bacillota > Bacilli > Caryophanales > Paenibacillaceae > Cohnella > Cohnella sp. Next base: position 31,735 of record NZ_JBEPYQ010000037.1, read on the forward strand.
AGCTGCTCCATCGAGTTTTTATCCTCGGGCGCGAGTTCGACGGCCGCTTGATACAGCGTGTTGTCCAATCGAACGTCGCCGAGCTGGGATCTGCCGATCCATTCGGCGGTCAAGCCTTGAATGGTCGTCACTTCCAATCCGAATTGCCCCGCCTTGTTCGGATCGACCGTAATTTGCACTTCCTTCTTTCCGTCTCCCAGGTTGTCCTTAATTTCTCTAAGCTCGGGAAACTGTTTCATTTTGTCTTTGATCTGCCCGGCGACCTGCTTCAGCGTTTTCTGGTCGTCTCCGAAAATGACGTAGGTGAAATCGGGGCCCGCCGGTCCGCTGCTGCCCCCCGAGAACGAACCGGGCATGACTTCCGAGCCTTTCGGAAGCTGGGCGAGAATGAGCTTATGATAGCGATCCTGGACGACTTTCGTATCCGCATCCGAACGGACTTCCGTAATGATTTGCAAATAACTTGGAAAGCGTTCCTTCGCATTGCCCGCGTAGCCGACCAGCGCCTCCACGAACATGAACTGCGGTTCGTCGTTCTCGTCCTTGGCGTCGCGCAACAGCGCTTCGATCTGCTTCGCCTGGAGATCGTTGCTGGCGAAGGTCGTATCGTTCGGCAGTTGGATCGAATAGTTCATCTGTTTCGGCGGCGGAGAGTACGGCAGAAGCCCCTTTGGCAGGACCGGGACCGTGCCTGCGATCGTGGCGACCAGCATGAATCCGGACAGCAGCAGCGTGACGGTCCGATGGTTCAAGCTCCAAACGAGCGCCTTTTCATACCAGGCAACCATCCGCCCCCCCTCGTGCTCCTTGGCCTCCGTCGCCTTGACGTTGTTCAGCACCATGAGCTTGGCCAGCATTGGAATGACCGTTAACGAAACGAGCAGCGAGGCCAGCAACGCGATCGACACCGTAATCGCGAACGGACGGAACAAGGCGCCGATAAAGCCCGAAACGAGACCGATCGGCAGAAACACGCCTACCGTTACGAGTGTGGACGAGCTGATCGCCATAGCCACTTGCTTCACCGCGAGAATGACGACCGATTCATTTCTTTTCTGCGCTTTTTGCAAATTCGCGTATATGCTCTCGATAACGACGATGCTGTCGTCCACGACCCGGCCGACCGCAATGAACATGCCCCCGAGCGACATAATATTCAACGTAATGTTCATGTACTTCATCATGACAAGCGTCATAAGAATCGATAACGGGATGGACACGACGACAATCAGCGTCATCCTCAGGTTGCGCAGGAAAAACAAGATCATCAGGGCCGCCAGAACGATGCCCAGAAACCCTTCCTTAACCAATCCTTTGATCGAGCCTTTGACTTCGCTGGCGCTGTCGTACAGCGTCTTGAAAGTCGCCTTCGGATTCGTCTGCTCCCATTCGCGGATCAAAGCTTGAACGGCATCGGAAAATTCGACTGCGTTCGCGGCAGCCGTCTTGTACAGATGGATACCGATCGCAGGCTTGTCGTCCAGGCGGGCGATAAAGTTGGACTCGTTGACCGCTTCGATCTTCGAGATATCCTTGAGCTGCACCATCGTTCCCGCAGGAGTTGCGATTTCCAGGTTTTTCAGCTCGTACAGGCTTTCCAGCTTACCCGCGACGCGAGTCATTTGGGTGTTGCCGTTGAATTTCACGACGCCTACCGAACCATTCGCCATAGCGGCCTGGATCGAAGCGTTCACTTTCGAAGGGCTCAATTGATAGGCGGCTAAAGCGCCTGCGTCCAATTGGATATCGAGCGAGGATTTGCGCGCTCCTATCGCATCCATATGGTCGATCCCGTTTATGGCTTCGAAACGGGGCTTCATTTCCTTCTCGAACAATTGGTCCAGCTCGGTCTGGGACATCGAACCCGTCGCGTGCATGGCCATATAGTATACGGGCTCCGAGGACATTCCGAAGGTTGACACTTTGGGCCTGCTCGCCGATTGCGGCAGGCTGACGTCCTGAACGAGGCTTTCCAAGTCCTGCTTCGTTTTATCGATATTGACCTTTTCGTTAAACTGGAGAAAAATGCTTGAGAAGTTGTCGCTCGAAGTCGAGGATAGCATTCTCAGTCCCGCGATATTCGCGACTTTGTCTTCGATCGGTTTCGTCACCTGACTCATGACGTCTTGAGGCGAGGCTTGATACGTCGTGGAGATCGCGACGAACGGAAACGAGAATTCCGGCATGTTCTCTACCTTCAAGGAACTGCCAGAATAGGCCCCCGCCCCGAACACGATGACGATCATAATGACCATCGCCGCGACTTTGTTCATAGAAAAATCAATGATTGCCTTCAATCGGTGACCCTCCTGCAATTTCAAATTCGATCCTTCCGTTGTTATCAGGTAAAGCTTTCCTGCGGCCTTCACCCAGCTTAATACACGAATATGAATAAATTATGACGTGAAGAAAAAAAGCCGACGGCGACGGGAAGTAGATTCCCGCGCTCGTCGGCTTTGGCGACGTTCGGTTAAATTCGATGGGGCAGCGTGACGGTAACGTTCGTACCGCCGTCGGGGTTGCCGCCCAAGACGACGGAGCCGTTATGCATCATCACGATTTTGCGCACGATGGCCAACCCGAGGCCGCTCCCGGTTTTCATTTTGTTATGGGACGGGTCCGCCTTGTAAAATCTTTCGAACACTTTGCCGCGTTCCGCGACCGGAATGCCGATCCCCGTATCCGATACAATGATATCGACCAGCTCGAAGTGCTGGACGATGCGAATGCCGATCCGTCCGCCTTCCGGCGTGAACTTGATTGCGTTGCCGATCAGATTGACCCACACCTGGTTCAGCTGATCCTCGTCGGCTTTGATCTTCGTCTTCGGAAGCTGAAGCTGCCATTCGATCGCTTTGGTCGCCCAATGGGGCTCGCTTGCGACGACGGCTTTGCGAAGCTGCTCGTCCAGATCGTAGAAGCGTGGCTCGAACGGGTGGTGCTGGCTGTCCAGCGACGCCAGCTTCAGCAAATTGTCGCTCAGGCGGGACAGACGCTCGCTCTCGTTCTGGATAATGCGCAAATAACGGTTCCTTTCCTCCTCGGACAGGCCGCTCTGCTGAAGCGCCTTGGAGAAGCCGGAAATGGAGGTCAGCGGAGATTGGATTTCATGGGAAACGTTCGACACGAAGGTTTGGCGCATCGTTTCCAATTGTCCGATCTGCGCGGCCATACCGTTGATGCTCTGCGCCAGCCGGCCGAGCTCGTCCTTGCGCTTGGCCCACTTCAGCTCGATGTTGAACTCGCCCTTCGCCATCCGTTCCGCAGCGGCTTTCATGCCGAGCAGGGGCTTTACAATATAGCGGGCAGCCACGAGAATGATCAGCCCTCCCACGAGCAAATTGATCACCAAGGCGAACAGAAGCAGCTTCGAGGCCAGCGATAAGGCCGTTTGCTCGGAGACTTGAACGAACAACGCGTAGCGCTCGCCGTTTTCCTCGTACGGAAGCCCTACGTACAGTTGGTCCGTCGAAATGTCCGCCCCGAAATGGGATTCTCCATTCAGCACGGAGCGAATGTCCTGATTGGATATGTTATAAAGCTGCGCAGGTGTCTCATTGTCCGCATCCGCCATCATCTGGCCGGACGAATCGTAGATCAGAATGTCGTACTTGTTGTCCAAACGCCTGTCGCTCAGTTCCTCCCTGGCCCGTTCCATTCCACTCGAACCGTACAGCTCCCGAATCGTCCTGCTGTCCTTCTGCAATTGGCTTTGCAGCCTTTCGGCATACCGATCTCCGACCGACGCGACAAGCAGCAGCGATATGAAATAAGTGCTGACCAACCCGATAATGACCGCGATCATATAAGAGAGAACGACTCTGACGTACAGCGACTTGATCATTCCGCAACCTCGAGCTTGTAGCCGAGTCCGCGCTTCGTCTCGATCGAGAAGCGGCAGTCGAGCTCCGCGAACCTGTCCCTGATCCGTTTGATATGTACGTCCACCGTTCGGTCGTCGCCTTCGAAGTCCGCGCCCCACACCTGCTCGATCAGATCGTTCCTCGTAAAAATATGACCCGGATGGCTCGCAAGCTTGAACAGCAGATCGAATTCCCTGAGCGGCAGCGAAATCGGTGGCGAAGGAGCCTCTCCCTCTCCTTCGACGAAGGCGACGTAACGATGCTTGTCCAGAAGGACGTTGCCGATCTGCACCTTCATCTGGGACTGGATGCGGTAGCGTCTTAACAGTGATTTGACGCGGGCCGCCAGTTCCAACGGCTCGAACGGCTTGACCAGATAATCGTCCGCGCCCAGATGGAAGCCCTTCAGCTTGTGGCCGGTCTCCCCTTTGGCGGTCACCATCAGAACGGGCATGTCCGGATGCTCAGTCTTCAATCGCTGGCAGAGCGCCCAGCCGTCCATCCGGGGCATCATAATATCGATCACGGCCAAATCGGCCTTGCCTTGCTCCGCCGCCTCCAGCGCCGCGAGACCGTCGGCAGCGGAGACCACCGCTAGCCCTTCCCGCTGCAGATAAAAGCGCATTAACTCCACGATATCCGGATCGTCGTCGACAATCAGGACGTTAGCTGCCATATGCATAATCCTCCCGTATCCGAGTTTCCTCTTGGTAATACGGTAAGATTCGAGAATCGGTTCCAATTGCTACTCTGCCGACAAGACGGATTGAGGCCTCTCCAGCATGACGGCTCGCGACCAGCGATCAACGTCGGGACGGACGACCTTTCGCCGATTGGAAGGCTCGTTATCGCCGCGAAGCACCTCGCGCGTCCGGTGCAGAAGCGATTTGACCGCGGATACGGAGACGTTCGTCGCCAGGGAGATCTCCTCCATCGAGTATCCGAAGTAATGGAACAGCAGCCAAATTTCGATATTGCGCCGGGGCAGCCGCTCGGCCAGCCATTCGATCGTCCCCCTGACCTCGGCGTAGTCGCTATGTTCGAAGACGCCGCTCGCGCCCTCGCGCTCCGCGAACAGACGCCTTCGCTGCCGTTTGCGGCAAGCGTCGATCCACAGATTTCTCGCCACGCGGATCAGGAACGGCTTCACGTCCACGTACGGTTCGGTATGAAGGAAGAATACGAGAGCTTTCAGCAGCGTCTCTTGAAGCAGATCTTCCGCGTCCCACTTCGACTTCGTCAAGTACCGGCAATAGTTTTGCAGATCGCGAAGATGAGGCAGCACTTTGATTTCGTATTCGGAGTACGCGCCCATACCCGTCTCCCTCCTTCCCGCACGCGAGTGACTTTATTCGAACCTGAGCGCGTAGATCGGCTTCAGCTTGGCCGCCTTGTTCGCCGGGAACATGCCGAATGCGACCCCGATGCCGACGGAGAATGCGAAAGCGATCAGAATGACGTTGGCCGAAAACGCGATATCCATATTGAAGGCGGAAGAAGCGCCTTGCGCCGCTCCGACGCCGATACCGATGCCCAACAACCCGCCCAGGCCGCTCAGCACGATCGCTTCGATCAGAAACTGGATTAGAATATCGCGTTTCTTCGCGCCTATTGCCTTGCGGATGCCGATCTCCCTCGTCCGTTCGGTGACGGACACGAGCATGATGTTCATAATGCCGATTCCCCCGACGAGCAGGGAGATGCCGGCTATGCCGGCCAGAGCGAGCGTCAGCGTATCCGACACGGAAGTCAGCGCCGACAGCGCGTCGCTCTGGTTGAAGACGCGGTAGCTGCTCGTATTGCCGCGGAAACGATTGCTGAGCGATTTCTCCAGACCCGCCACGACCGCGTCCATCTGCTCGGTCGTCTCGACCTGCACGTAGATCGTCCGCACGCCCTTCGTCTTGAACAGCCGCTCGAACGAAGTTTCCGGAATGATGACGACCTCGTCGTTGGAGCCCGTCATCGAGCTGCCCTTCTCGGCGAGCACGCCGACCACTTTGTAACGCGTGCCTTGGATGAGCACGTATTCTCCCACCGGATCGGCGAAGCCGAACAGATCGGTTGCCGTCGTATAGCCGAGCACGGCGACTTTCTGGTAGACGTCCAGATCGATCTGGGCGACGAAACGTCCCGACGCCACCTCGTACTCCCTGACGTGGGCGTAGTCGGCGTTCGTCCCGACTATGCTGACGCTTTCGCTCGACGAACCGAACTTGACCGTCGCGTTCTGCGTGTTCGCCGGGGCGACATATTGAATACCTTCGACTTCCTCGCCGAGCTCGGCTGCTTCCCCGGCGTCCATCGTATTCGCGGACCCCCGCCCGAGAATGTTCACCGTCAGCAGATTCGTGCCCAGGCTGCGTACTTGCTCGGTGACGGATTTCGTCGCCCCTTGCCCCAGCGCGACGAGGGAGATGACCGCCGTTACGCCGATAATGATGCCCAGCATCGTCAGCAGCGATCGCAGCTTGTTGGACAGAATGCTCTTGATCGCCATCTTGAAAGCTTGAATGACGCTCACTCCGGCTCCGCCCCCTCTTCGTTCAGCCGGCCGTCCTGAATGCGGACGATTCTTCTCGCCTGCCGTGATATGCCGGGATCGTGCGTAATGAGCACGATCGTATGCCCAAGCGAATTCAGCTCGCGAATGAAGCCCATCACTTCGACGCCCGTCTTCGTATCGAGCGCCCCCGTCGGTTCGTCCGCCAGCAGAATCGGCGGATTTCCGGCCAGCGCACGGGCGATCGCCACGCGCTGCTGCTGACCGCCGGACAGCTCGACCGGGCGGTGGTGCACGCGGTCGGCTAGCCCCACCTTGCCCAGCGCCTCGACGGCCTGCTGCCTGCGCTGCTTGGCAGGAACTCCGCGGTAGACGAGCGGCAGCTCCACGTTCTCGATCGCGGTCAGCTTGGTCAGCAGGTTGAAGCCTTGGAAAATAAACCCGATTTTGCGGTTGCGGATTTCCGCAAGCTTGTTCTCGCGCAGCCGGCTGATCTCCTCTCCGTCCAGCCAATACTCCCCGGAGGAGGGCGTGTCCAGACAGCCGATCACGTTCATCAGCGTCGACTTGCCCGAGCCGGACGGGCCGACGATCGCCACGAAATCCCCCTCGTTCACGGTCAGGCTGACGTTGTCCAGCGCATTCAGCGTCTCTCCGCCCATGCGGTAGATTTTGTTCAGATTACGAATTCGGATCAATGCTTCGGACGACGCACGCTGCTTGCTTGCCATCAGCGGCCACCGCCCATGCCTGCTCCCGCTCCGCCGCCTGTAAACTGCCGTGCGCCGCCTGCTCCGCCCGACATGCCTCCGCCTCCGGACGGGACGGCTACGCCCCCCAAGCCGGGGAAGCCGCCCTGCATCATGTTCGCGTTCGACGAGCCGGAGCTGGACGTCGTCGGAAGCACGACGAGATCCCCTTCGTTCAGGCCGGACAAAATTTCAATGTTGTCCTCGTTGTTGACGCCTACCTCGACTTCCACCCTGGACGTGACGACGTTGCTCGCTCCCGCAGCGGTTAGCGCCCCTCCCTGTCCGCGTTCGGACATGAAGCGCTCGCGCATCGCCTCCCGCTCGTCTTCGGACATATTCCCGAACCGGTCGGCGCCGACTGCGCCGAAGCCAGAGCCGGTCTGCGGCGCCTCACCGGAAGCGTCCGGGACGGCTTGTCCCTGCCTGCCCGGGCGCTGTCCCTGCTGAACCTGTCCGCTTGGAGCGGCGCCCTCCGGCGCGGCACCGTCCTCCTCCGCTCCTCCCGCAGCGGCGGACGGAACAAGCACGAAATATTTGCCCTGCGAGGATTGGACCGCCTCGACCGGCACGTACAGGGCATCCGTCTTCTGGGCGGTCAGAATGCTCGCCTCCGCCGACATGCCGGCTTTCAGATTGTCGGCCGCCGACAAGGCGATCGTCACGTCGAAGGAAGCGACGCCGTTGCTGGACGTTCCTTCGTCGGCGATGGACACGACTTTGCCGGTGAACGTCTGATCGGACAGCGCCTCGACGAGAATCGACGCCTCCTGCTCCAGCTTCACCTTGGGGATGTCCAGTTCGTCGATGCCCACGACCATCTGCAGCTGCGCGTAATTGACAATGTCCGCTATTGTCGAGTTCGGGTTAAGAACATCGCCCTCCTTGACGTTAAACGACGTCAGCATTCCGTCGATCGGCGCCAGCACCGGATCGGCATTGTCTGCCGTCTCCTCCTTCAGCGAAGCAATATCCGCTTGCACGCTTTCGATGTCCAACTCCTGCTTCTGAATGCTGAGCGCGATCGACTCTCGACTTTCGTCGTCTGCGGCGCTCTTGAACTTCGTCTGCAAATCCTGAAGCTCCAGCTTTTTCTTCTTCAGGTCGATCTCCTTGCTTCTGATCTGGTTGGCATTGTCGATTTCTTCTTCCTCGTATGTAACGAGCACATCGCCTTTCTTGACCGTATCGCCCTTCTGCGCATGCACTTTCTTCACCGTGCCGCTGGCGCCGGCCGTCACCGTCTCCCTCGCGGACGGCTGGATGTTCCCCGTTCCGCTCACCTTCACCTCGATCGTTCCTTTGCGGACCTGGGTCGTCGCCGGAGCGGCCGCCAGCGGGATCTCCTTGTTGCCTTCGTAATACCGGTAGCCCGCCCACGCGCCCGCCGCGATCACGGCGAGGGAGAGCGTCCACCACAGGATTTTCTTTTTCATCCGACTGGTTCACCTTCGCTTTTCCTCATCTTACCGCCTATTATGCAAGCGGAACCTTAGCTTCAGATGAGGAAGCGCTGAATGTTTGCTGAACATCCCGGTTTGAGAGGTAGTTCAACCTGTCTGCTTTTCAGCATTCTTTCAGTTTCCTCTCAGCACAAGTTAAGCTGGATCGCTCATAATGGAAGGAACGAGGCACAAGCCGCCGGGAGGACTACTATGGTTACGCAAACGCAAGCGCAAGGAATCCGAGTGATGCTCGTCGACGACGAGCCGAATATTTTGCAGTTTATCGAGCTGGGGCTCGTCAACGAAGGCTATAAGGTGGCGACGGCGCAGGATGGGCGCGAAGCGCTCTCCCTCGCGGAGAGCTTCGCACCGCACGTCGTCATTCTCGACGTGATGATGCCGGGAATGGACGGCTTCGAGGTGTGCCGGGCGCTCAAAAGCGAAAGGCCGGTAGCCGTCATCATGCTTACGGCCAGAGACGAAGTCGAGGATCGGGTGAAAGGGCTGTCGATCGGAGCGGACGATTACATGCCGAAGCCGTTCAGCTTCGCGGAGCTGCTGGCCCGGATTCAGGCGAGAGTGCGCAATCAATTCCCCCATCTGCTGGAAGAGGTGTCGATCGGACCGTTCGCGGTCGATGCGGCGCGCAAGGAATTCCGCTATCGCGACCGCGTGCTCGACTTGTCGCCGACCGAATTCGAGCTACTGAAGCATCTGGTCTTCCATCACGGCCACGTGCTGAGCAAAAGCGCGATTCTGGACCGGGTGTGGGGCTACGATTTCGGAGGGGAGGACAACATCGTGGAGGTGTACATACGCTCGCTTCGGGACAAGCTTCAAGACCGCGAGCACAGAGTAATCCGCACGATCAGGGGAGCCGGTTATCGGGTGGATCTCGCATGACCCGGCTCGCTTCCTGGCTGCGCGGAGTGCGGCCGATTCTGTTCCCCCGCTCGCTCCGCTACCAGCTCGTGTCTCGCCTCCTGCTCATCCTGGCCGGACTGCTGCTCGTCATCGGACTGACGCAATATCTCTTCATGGAACGGTTTATTTATCAGAACCGAGCGGCCGCCATTCAGCGGCAAGTGCTGTCCGTGCCCGGCGAGTTCTGGGAGCGCCTGACCGACTCCGGACGGCGCGGTCCGGCGGAATCGTTCGTCTTCTTCCCTTCCTCGTCCGTCGCGTACTTGAACAAGCAAGGCGGCTTTACCGTCCTTACGACCAACGGCGCCGAATCCGAGAGTTCCGTCCCCCGCCTGTCCGCCGACGATTACCGCCTCGCTGCGGAGCGGCTGCGCAGGGACAAGCCGCTGTACCGCATCGTGAGAGGGGCAAGCGGCAACCAGCTTGTCGTGCTGCAAGCCGTCCGCTCATTCCAGGGCAGCGGCGGCGTCGTGCAGGTCGCCACCGGCACATCGCCTCTGAAGGCGGAGCTGTACCGTCAATTGAGGCTGTATTCGGCTCTCGCGTTCGCAGCTCTCCTCGGGGCGCTGCTGCTGTTCCTTCCCGCCATCCGGCAGACGCTGACGCCTCTCTCGCGCATGGTCGAGACGGTCGAACGAATCGATTCGGGCAAGCTGAACGAGCGGCTACCGGAGCCTGCCGGACCGGCGGAGATCGATCGGCTCTCCCACTCCTTCAACCGGATGCTGGAGCGTCTCGAACGGTCGTTCAGAGCCGAACAGGAAGGCCAGGAACGGATGCGTCGCTTCGTGTCGGACGCTTCGCACGAGCTGAGGACGCCGCTGACGTCGATTCACGGCTTCCTTGAAGTGCTGCTGCGCGGAGCGGCGGCCGACCCGGAGCAGCTCGACAAGGCGCTGCGCAGCATGCACGGCGAGTCCACGCGGATCAACAAGCTGGTGCAGGACCTGCTGTTGCTCGCCAAGACCGACCGCGCCTTGGGTGCGCAGCTCGTCCCTACGCAGCTAGGCCCCATCCTCGGAGAGATGGAGCCTCAGTTCAAACTATTGGCCGGCAATCGCCGGATTCGGCTGATCTTGTCGGAGACGGCGGAGCTGCCGCTCGACGCCGACAAGGTCAAACAAATCGCGCTGAACTTGTTCCAGAACGCGGTCCAGCATACGGATCCGTCGGACGGAATCATTACGGTATCGGCGAAGCCTCGCCCGGACGGCGCGGAACTGACGGTTGCGGACAACGGGCCGGGCATTGCGCCGGAGCACCTGTCCCGGTTGTTCGAGCGATTCTACCGGATCGACGACTCCCGGGCCAGGAAGCACGGCGGCGCGGGGCTCGGTCTGTCGATCAGCCGCTCGCTCGCCGAGCTGCACGGCGGATCGATCCGGGTGGAGAGCCGGATCGGCGAAGGCAGTTCGTTTATCGTGTTATTCCCTTACGCGGACAATGCGGGCGATACGGCCGACGCAGACAACGCTTGAACCCCCCAGGCGCCCCCCGTCTGCGATTAGCGGGCCATACACTGAATGCCCTCAAACAGCGTCGCCATATAGTAGCGTTGGTCGTCCACGTCGACGTCCGTCACCTGGCAACCGATTTTTAACGCCATTAAAGAGATGCGGCCGCCGATCGAGCTGACGCGGTACAGGCCGCGATCGGTGCAAGCGAATATTTCCTGTCCCCGGGACACGATCGAGAAAATGAAAGCTCCCGACATCCGGTAACGATCGAACCTGCCTCGCCGGTTGCCGGCCAACAGCTCCCCGTGCTCCGTCGCGCCGATAATCGTGCCGCGGTGCACGGCGAGGCTCGTCACGGACGTATCCAGCTTGCAGTTGATCCAGCTCGTTGTCATCCGGTCCAGAATCGACACGCCTTCGTTCGTCCCGAGCACGACGTATTGCGGCAAATACAGAAAGTCGTAGACGGTTACGTCCGAGCGCATCATCGTGCGCCACTCCTCGCCCTCCGTATACCAGAGGCCGCATACCGTCGCCGCCAGTCCCACCTGTCCGTATTGCTTGTAATGGTAGCAGCCCAGCGACAGCCCTGCGGAATGCCACGTTCCGTCCGAGCATAGGAACAAGCCTTTGTTGGAGCAAGCGTACAGTTGATCCTCGTAAGATTGCAGCCGATTGATATGCGTCTGATCGGTCAGCCCCTCGCTGATCTCCACCCAATCCTCGGCCGCTTCCTTCTTATAAACAATGCCCTTCCCCAGCGGGGCGGCAACCAATTCGTCATCCGATAATCTCTTGACCGAAGAGAAATGAAAGGCCAATCCTCCCGGATTTGTCGATAGCTGCATCGCGGATCCCCAACTCCTTTTAACCACCTTCCCCCAGTCTAAATGATAATGATTATCAGTGTCAACTTTATCTCGCCAACTTTCGTGCAAAAAAAGCCGTCCCACCGGGAGGAAATCCGTCTCGATAAGATCCGAGAGCGATTTCCTGGCGGGGACGGCCCTTGTGCAAAGCTCGAACTCTAGTGAGTCGGCATTGGCATGAATAAGAGATTGATAGGCAGCATGCTGCCGCTTGCCGGGGTAAACGTAATCGTCACCGATTCCGCCGAATCTCCCGTTTTGTACAGCATACCGAGCTCGTTCGTGTTGCGCAGAATGCTCGAATTCGTCATGTACACGACTTGGCCGTTCACCGTGAACGCTCCGGCATAGTGGCCTCCGCGCGGACTGAGCACGATCGCCGTATGCGGCTGCACGTTGTTCAACTGAATCGTGTACAGCACGCCGTAGTTGCCCGCGTTAAGCACCGGATTGCCGGTCGTCTTGTCGATGCCGGAAATTCTCGTATCGACGATGTTGTCGGCCAGCACCATCCGGCTCTTCTCGCCGCCGAGCGTCTGGTTCACATACATGATGCGGTTAGCGTTGTCGAAAGTGCCGCGGACGTGCCGATCGTTGCTCGGCAGAATGGTCAGATTCGGGAGGGCGCTCATGACGTCGCGGTCCGCGTCCACGACGACGACCTTGAAATCGAGGGAAGAGCTCATCCACACATCCGCGAACATGGAGTACACATCGCCCGGTTTGACCGCCTTATCGCTGTATTCCTGGAAGATGAGACGGCTCTCTCCCGCAGGAACTTGCAGATACGAGTACTGAGTCGAGAGCAGGGACTCCAGGAATCTTCCCGTCACCGCGCGTCCAACCGTCGATACGATCGGATTGGGCCCGGCCATGCCTTTGGCGCCCATGCGCACCGTTGCCGGCTCCGCATTGTTGTTCGTCAGGATAATGTAGATTTTGACCGGCTTGGAGCGCCCGTTCTGATTGTGGAGCAGGAACCTCACGTCGCCCGACACCATGTCTTCATAGTAAATGCCCTCTTCGCGAATCGTCTCCGGGCTGTTAGCGCGAATAAGCGTCTGCTGGCGATCGTTGATGATGTAGGGAACCGTCGGCCACTGGAGCACCGAGGAGCCGCTCATCTCAAACTTCTCTCCGATCTCCGTATACAGAAGATCGAACTCTTCCTTCGTATACAGCACTTCGTCGAGTATCGTAATCTTCTTGGACACTTCGTCCACCTCGCCGAGCGCGTCGGTCACTTTCAGTGTGACAGTCTGCTCTCCCGGCTCGAAAAATCCGCGCTGGGCGTTCGTCCAGACACGGCTCACGATCCGGTTCTCGTCATCCGTGCTCCAGTCGCTATAGGTAATGAATTCGCCCATTTTGTACGTCGTCTTGTCGGTCGTAAAGCTCGCGACCGGTGGCTGGTTCGGCGGTTTGACCGTGACCGTTACCGAATAAGGCTCGCTCCATCTGCCGGATTCGTCCTTAACCCAGAGCTTGACGACGTAGGTTCCCGGCTGCTCGAAGATCGAATAATTGTTCTCCCACCGTTCCTCGATAATCGCCAGACCGCTAGGATGGTAAGATTCGTTGACATAGCGGACTTCCGTCTGCTGTGCGTAAGGGTTCAGGTCCGATACGGAAAACTTGGCGATCGGAGCGTTGGACCACGTCAACTCGATCTGCTTCGTCGCCGGCAAAGATTTCATCGTCAGGCCAAAGCTTTGGGCGGCTACGCGCACGGGCAGCATCAGCGTCCCTTTCAAAACATAAGGAGCGCCGGTCATGCTCTTCGTTGCGCCGTTAATCGTGTAGGACGACTTGCCTGCGACGAGCTGCAGTACGTTGTCGCCGCTCGTCAGCGTATACTTCTTGCTCTTCGAATCGTAAGCCGTCGTGCCGTAAATTTCGTTCATGAATGCTCGAGCGGCAACGTAAGTGACGCCTTTGACTTCGGACAGAGGCTGAGGAGCCGAAACGGAAACGCCGTTGTGAAGCATCTCTTTGGATTCCCGGGTAAGGACTAGCTTCTCCAGGCCGCTTGCGCTGCCTTCGGCATGCGCGGGCCGAGGCAATTGGAACGATAACAACATAAGTGCCGATAGCAACAAAAGCGTAAATCTCTTCTTCATACTCTGCTCCTTCTAATCTAGTTGGCCAATGGGTTAACCACTCCCGTAAACCGGATCATATGATTTAACGCAAAAAACAGTTAAAGGTTGCTAGATTTCGCGAAAAAATAAACCTTCCGGATCTACGGTCCAGACTCTTTTACTCCGCCAATCCTTTGCGCATGCGGACGTGCGGTATGCCCGCGTCCAGGAACGGCTCTTCGGAGACGGTCACGTATCCCAGTCTGACATAAAAAGGCTCCGCAGAGCATTGGGCGTCGAGAATAGAGGCCCGATAGCCTTCTCCCCTCGCCTCGTCCTCCATCGCCTTCAGCAAGAACGATCCCACGCCCGTCCCTCGGCAGCGCTTAACGACGGCGATCCGCTGCATCTTGACGACTCCGGGCTCGTAGGCGCGATATCTGCCCGCCGCGATCGTCTCCTCTTCGGATCGGACGATATAGTGACGGCACGCGGCCGGCGAATCGTCGTACTCGTCCAGCTCGATGTCGGCCGGGACGCCCTGCTCTTTCACGAACACTTCCATGCGAACGGCGAACGCTTCCCTCAGCTGCTCGGCCGTTTCCACCCGCATCCATTCCATTCTGCTTCCCTCCTGCCGACAAATCCGTATTGTTCCCGGGCCCGTCCGGCGTGACGGCCGGATAGCCCGCATTTCTACAGCATAACCGAGCCTCCAGCAATGATCAACGGCCATGCGATTCCATTATTTGCATACGATTCCAGCCGTCCGCTCATACTACCGGAACATGGAGGAAGGAGAGACTGCCCATGGCTATGCTGCAGATCAGAATCAACGTGATCCAAACGATGTTGATGTTCAATCTCGCCATCGGAATTACGAACCACGTCATCATCGTCCCGCTTATTCTGCAATCCGCCTACCGGGATTCCTGGATCAGCGCCCTCCTGGCCATCCCGCCGGTCATCGTCTGGACGATCGCCGTCTATTGGATCATGAAGCTGACCGGGCAGCAGTCGCTCTTCCGCTGGTTTAAGCGGCATTACAACGCGGCGGTCGCCTGGCTTGTGGTCCTGCCCCTGATTCTCCTTTGCATGATGATCTTGTTCGTGACCGTCAGGGATACGACCATCTGGACCAAAGTGACCTATCTGCCGAAAACGCCCTATCCGGTTACTTCCGCCCTGTTCGTCGTCTCGGGCATGGCCGCCGCTGCGGCCGGATTGCGAACGATCGCGATCGCGGCCGGGGTTCTGCTGCCCGCCGTCATCGTCTTCGGGCTGTTCGTCATGTTCGTTAACTTTCAATTCAAGGATTACAGTTACCTGCTCCCGCTGTTCGCCAACGACACGGCGTCGATCTTGCGCGGAACGCAGTATACGCTTGGCGGCTTGGTTGAATTTATTCTGCTGCTCGGATTGCAGCAGCATCTCAGCAAGCGGTTCCGACTGCCCGCGCTGCTTCTTCTTACGCTCGCCGTAACCGGGCTCGTCTTCGGACCGATCCTCGCATCAATTACGATCTTCGGCCCCTATGAAGCCGCCGATCAGCGCTACCCGGCCTTCGAGCAATGGCGAATGGTGCTGCTGGGCAAGTTTATTTCGCACCTGGATTTTCTATCCATCTACCAATGGCTGTCCGGGGCGCTGATTCGCGTCGCGCTGGCCTTCTATCTCCTGTTCGATCTGCTTCATCTGACCGGACGCAGACTGAGGCTTCCCTTAATGGCCGTTGCCGGCTGCCTGCTCGTCGTCATCGCATCACATGCCAAACTCAGCGACCAACTCTTTTTTCATTTTATCGGCCGCTATTACTTTCCGATCGTCATGGCGTTCTTCTACGCCTTTCCGTTTGCCCTGCTGCTCTTGATTATTCCAAAACGAGGGAGTGCCCATGAATCTCAAACATCCGCTGCGTAAAACCGGCGACCCGGAACGTGCTCAAGACGTCCGGAGCGGATCGGCTCCGCCCAGGATCTCCCTGGACGAGCTGGACCGAGCGAAGCTGACGGACATGTTCGGCGCATCCGGTGACGTAAGCATACGCGCGTATTATACCGAAGGCGAAGCCCCGGTTTCTCTAAACCCTCTGCTCGTTTATTGCGACGGGATGATCGACGTTCAAATGCTTAACGATTTCCTGTACGCCCGGCTAAGAGGCTTGCTTTCGTACGATTCCCGAAGCGGCGAATCCGGCACAGACGATCTTCCCTTCCGCTCTCAAAACTTCTATCGCGTCGAAGGCGACGACGCGGTAGAAGAGATGATTCAGCAAGTATTCTCCGGCAATCTTGTGCTCTTCTTCGAACAAACGAAGCAAATGTTCGTCGTCCAGATGGCGGCGATTCCGCAGCGGGAGACGAGCGAATCCAATACCGAGATTTCTGTCAAGGGACCGCGCGACGGATTTACGGAAGCGGTCGAAATGAACGTCGCCCTCGTTCGCAAGCGCTTGAAGACGCCTACCCTTGGAGTCGAATACTTCAAACTTGGCACTCGCAGCGTCACCACCGTCGCCCTCCTCTATATGACGGATATTACGAACCGGGATTTGCTGGACGAAGCGCGGAAACGCATTCGCAAAATCGAGATCGACGGAGTACTGTCCAGTCAACTGCTCGAAGAAGCGCTGGCAGACTCCTCTTATTCTCTCTTCCCGCTTATCGAATATATGGGGCGCCCGGACTACATTGCCGCAGGATTGCTGCGGGGCCGGTTCGCGATCGTCGTGGACGGATCCCCCATGGTGCTGATGGCCCCGTCCAACATGATGACCTTGCTAAAGTCGCCGGAAGACATGCACCTCCCCTTCTACTACGTCGCACTGGAGCGGCTGCTTCGCGTCGTGGGCCTTCTCGTGGCCATCTTCTTCCCCGGGTTCTGGGTGGCGGTCTCCGCCTTTAATCTCGATCAAATCCCGTTCCCGCTGCTTGCGACGATCGTCGTAGCCCGTCTCGGACTGCCGCTGTCGGGCCCGGTAGATCTATTTTTGATGATCGGCTTGTTCGAGCTGTTCCGCGAAGCGGGCATGCGCCTGCCGAAAGCAGTCGGTCAGACCGTCGCCGTCGTCGGAGGATTGATCGTCGGGGACGCCGCGATCAATGCGGGGTTGACCGGACCGACGACGCTGGTCGTAGCCGCGATGACGGCAGTGGCGACCTTCACGCTCGTCAATCAGTCGCTGAGCGGAGCGGTGACGTTCATCCGTGTGTTCGTGCTCGTCTTGAGCAGTCTGTTCGGCATGCTCGGCTTCTTCCTTTCGGCCTTCCTGATCATCGTGTACCTGTCGTCGCTGACCTCGTTCGGTAGGCCGTATTTGTCGCCGATCTCTCCGTTGCGCTTCAAGGAAGCTCTGTTCGCCTTGCTGGCATTCCCCGAGACTTCGTATAAGAAGAGGCCGACCATAAACGCTCCGCAAGATCCAACCCGCCAAGGAGAGAAATGAAATGAGAAGAGGACTTCTCTGCGTTTGGGTCATCGGCTCCTGTCTGCTCGCGGGATGCTGGGACATTAAATCGCTGCAGGACGTCAATTATTTTACCGGCATCGGCATCGATTACGAGAACAATCGTTACGAGGTGTACGTACAGCAGCTCGATTTCTCCGGCGTCGCCAAAACCGAGGCGGGTAAGAGTGATAAGCCCACTCCAGTCTGGGTTGGACACGCCAGCGGCAAGACGCTCTCGGAAGCGGTTGTCGAGCTGTATCAGACGACTCAGCAGACCGTCTTTTGGGGACACCTCAATTCCATCGTCATTTCCAAGAAAGCTTTGAAGAAGGGAGATTTTCTCGGAGTTATCGACTCCTTGATCCGTTTTCCGGAGATTCGCTACACGCCTTGGATTTACGGAACGGACAGAACCCTAAATGAGGTGTTTACGACCAAGCCGTTCTTCAACCTGTCCCCGATGAACTCCATTTTATATGCGCCGGAAACCAACTACAGCCAGCGTCCAATCATCGCGCCAATGAGGCTCTCCCAATTCGCCAGGGGAATCCGCGACCCGGGAGAGACAACGCTGCTTCCTTCCCTGTCCGTAACCGACCATACGTGGGTTCAAGATAAAAAGCCCGACCCGAAGCTGGAGATCAACGGCGTTTACGTCATTCGCAATACCCGGTACCTGGAGTGGCTGCCGGCCGAGAAGCTGCTCGGGGTGAGATGGATCGCCAACAGAAAGCAAGGAGCGAGAGTGATGCTTGCCGAAGGGGATGAACCCATCGCGACTTTGCGTCTCGCCGAGCCGAGAACGAAAGTGCGGATCTCCAAGCAGGGCCGCGAACCCACATTCGACATCGAGGTCGAAGTTGCCGCCGGAGTTCTGGAGCAGTGGAAATCGAAGTCCGAAACGGAGCTGGAGAGAATGGCCGAAGCGGAAATAGAGGATCAGATACGAAAGAGCCATCGCCTAGGCATGAAGGCCAACGCCGATGTGCTTAACTTGGAGCATCATCTCTACCGTCGGGATAATGCGACTTGGAAACGATTGACGTCGAACGGCCGAATGCCTCTTGCGCCGGTCCGCCTCGGAGAAGTGAAAGCGACCGTCAAGATCGCTCATGGCGGAACGTACAAGATGAAGAGAAGAATGACGCCTCACTGAGGGAGCTTCTCCTATTGCCGGGAAATTCTCAGCTGATGATCCATTCAAGCATCATGAGCTCTCCGCGGATTTCGTTAGTTGCTCCAACTGCTTCAGCAATCCTTCGCGCGGAAAATGCTCTCCGATCAGCACGACGACGTCATGTACGGTTCCCTGCGGCGCAATCCGCACGAAGTCGCTCTCCCGATAGGCGTATTGAAACAGGAAGCGGCTCCCCGTATCCCGGAAGGTGACGATCCCCTTGCCCCGGTAGACGCTTTCCGGCAAGCCGGCGACCCATTCCTCGAAAGCGAGGCTGTCGACCGGACCGGACAAATAATGCGTCAGAGCGTTGACGTGATCGTGCGCGGCATGTCCGTGATGCCCGTTGGAATGCGAGTGCGAGCCATGATCGTGATCGCAGTCCGGGGGGCAAGCCTCGCCGTGTTCGCTTCCAATGGCCGGAGAAGTCCGTTCATGGCCGTAGATCAGGTCCGGATCGAGCTGCGTCCGCACGGTCGTGACGAGCCTAGCCGCTGGATTCCAATCGGCGATCAGTCGCTCCAGCTCGGCCAGCTCGGCGGCTCCGACGAGATCGGATTTATTCAGCACAACGAAACTTGCGGCCGAAATCTGCTCTCTCATCAGCTTGTAGGTTTTGCCGGCGCCGATCCGGACCCGATCGAGCAGATGGCGGGCGTCCGCTACCGCGACGACGCCTCTAAGCTCCAGCTTCTCGTACATCGAGGCTTCCGTGACCGAGTCCATAATTTCGAGCGGCTTGGCGATTCCGGTCGTCTCGATCCATATCGCGTCCGGACGATGTTCGCGGGCGAGCTTCGTCAGCTCCATGCCTAGGTCCGCCCGAATCGTGCAGCAGATGCAGCCTCCCAGCATCTCCGCCATCGGAACGTCCGCGCCCAGCATTTGCCCTTCCACGTTGGCGTCGCCGACTTCGTTAAGCAGCACCGCAACCTTTTTGCCCGACGAGCGGGCCTCTTCCAACATCCGGTTCAGCAGCGTCGTCTTCCCGCTCCCGAGAAACCCGGTTAGCACGTATACAGGAACAAGCGAATCCATATGGGATGAAGCCCCTTTGCAAATCTATGATAAATATTGCGAGCTGCCGTACACGCGCAGAAACTGCTCTTTGGCGCGCTCTCTCATCTCGTCGTCGAAGCCTCTCACTTCGCTCAGCAATTCGAACCGGTCACCGTCATGGGCTCTGGGCTCCGCGTAGAGCAGCCATTGCGCCAGATCGTCGACCGCGCGCGTTCGATCGAAATATTGATGGTACCATAATGAAGCCCGCTCCAGATAAGCCTGGGCGTCGAACGGATTCAGCGAGATCGTTTTCGTGAACGCGGCGATCGCTTCGTCGTGCCGGTCCAGGTGGCTGTACAGATGGCCAAGATTGTAAAAGCCTTGCGCGTCGTCCGGGACAAGCTCCGTGTAAGCCCCGATATCGAGCAGAGCTCCCTCCAAATCTTCCATCCGATATTGGATCAAGCCGCGAAGCCACGTGAGCCGGGGATTCGTCCCCGTCAATTGCAGCCCGCGGTCGCAGTCTTCGAGCGCTGCTTGCCAGCGTTCCGCCGCAAACCGGCAGCGCGCGCGGCGATCGTAGATCTGCGGATTGTCCGGCTCCAGCGCGAGCGCCCGGGAATATTCGGCATCCGCCAGCTCGTGGTTGCCCATCCCCATGTACAGCTCCGCCAGCGCGTAAGCCGTCTTGCTTTCCTTCAGCAGGCTTTCGTCCAGCGCTACGGCGGCCTGAATGTCGAGCATGGCCTCCTCGTACCGGTCCTCCATATAGCGCGAATAGCTGCGGCGCATATAGCATTCCGCCGATTGCTCCAGCAGCAGAGCCTGCGTATATGCTTCGTCGGCGTCGCCGTACTCGGCGGCGTCGATCAGAATTTCGGCCCGCTGCTTCCAGTTCAGCGGATCGTCGGGCTCCAGCTCCGTCAAATCCGCGTTCTCCTTAAGCGCCTCTTCCCCACGACCGGCTTCGCGATAGGCGTCCGCAAGCCAGTAACGGACGACCGGATGCTCCGGATATCGCTGCTTGGCCTCCAACAGGACGCGCACCGTCTCCTCCGGCCGCTCCTGCGACCGATGCAGGGCGCTTAGCTCCATATAGCCGGGCAGCCACAGCGGATTGTCGGAGACGAGACGCTCCAGCGCCTCCTCCGCTTCCTGCGGACGATCGAGCAGGCGCAGCAGTTGTCCGTGGCGAAGCTGAACGTCGGCCCCTCCCGGATACTGGTCGATCGCTTGACGAATCGAATCGAGGGCGCCGGACAAGTCTCCTTCGGCTTCCCGCAGCTTCGATTCATAGACGAGAAAGCCGTATTCTTCCTCCGCTCCTTGGATAAACGTGTCGATCGCGGCGGGAGAATACCTCGTCCTGGCTCTGTATTGGTCGGCGCCTCGCCGCTCCTCGGCGCGCCAGCTTTGCTGCAGCTCGATCGCTTGCGACAGCGCGCGCCGGGCGTCGTCCATCCGCTCCAGCATTTCCAGCGCTTGCGCTTGCCGGAAATAGTAGTGGGGAATCGCCTTGCCCGCGTTCGAGCAGGCGCTCGCGTAGCTGGCTTCCGCGGACTCGTATTTGCCCATTTTCATATACACGTTGCCTAATTCGTAATGCGTGGAAGCTTTGGAATCTTCCCTTCTGCGAAGCACTTCCAGAAAATCGCGCACGGCCAGCTCGTAGTTGCCGCGATTGTTGTGCGAGATCGCTCTCGTATACCAGACCATGTAAGATTCCGGATCCAGCTCGATCGCGGCGTCCAAGTCCGCGATCGCTTCCTCTTCCCGGCCTGTTTCGTTATAGATATGGGCTCGTCTTTCATAGGCTTGCGCATATCGCGTTCGCTTCAAGAGAGCTGTCAGCAGCTCGACGGCTTGCTCGGACTTCCCGCATTCGTGAAGGAGCCCGGCGTAATCGATCCGCTCTTCCAGGCTCATCCTGTCGACTCCCCAACGCTCGTGCCAGCGGATCGACTGCCCCAGCTTCCGCTGTTGTCTCAGCCTCTTGGCCATCCAGCGGGCGATCGGATACAGCATCGGCTTCGTCCTCCCTCCGGCTTGACGCAAAAGCTGCCGAGCGGCTCGGCAGCTTCCTTATTCCTTGTACTCTTCCGCGGCGTCCGCTTCTTCCTCGACGGCATATTCGAAATCGTCGATATCGAACAGCTGCACGGGAACCGCGTTCTGCACGACCTTGTCTTGGAATTCGATCTGATCGGTCAGAATCGGGCACTGCAGCTTATTCGCCAATAAAATGATCTCCGTCTCGATCGGATCGAACGCTTCTCCGTACTGCATGTTCTCCGCCGCGTTCACGATGATCAGCGAGACGTTGTCGTTGATCGGCAGAGGCGGGCTTTCCCGCCAAGGCGCCATCAACGCCCGCTCGATCTTCTTTTTATTAAACGAATCCTCGAAGTAGGCAATCATCTCTCCGATCTTCGTCTTTACGTACGCATCGTCCTCCGCTTCCGGCATCACCGGTTCCGGACTGTCTTTCATATCGTAGAGCTCCATGACCGAAGTGTAAGGTATCCTGTACTCGACAGGACGTTTCGGCAGAAGCAGTTGACCGTAGATGGCGATCATGACGGCCTCGATGACAAAACGCCGACTCATCTTTGCATTTCCCTCCCACAAATCTTCCCGCGCCTTGCGCATTGTTTTACATTATATCACAAGCCTAAACGGCTGTCGCCGTTCTTTGAATGGCGGCGCGGCTGCGGTATAATAATTCATGATGTTTTCCATATTATTGCCGTTAAGGGGCTGTCGGAGATGTCGGAGTCTGCCTTCCACCAGTATATGCGGGCCGAGCCGGAGGAACTAGAGCAAACGTACAGCGAACGGGTCGCCCTGGGAGGATATTTTTCCTTCTACCGGTTTATCGAGGATTTCCGCGTTTATTTGAAAACGTATGCCGATGACGATACCGCTCTGGTCCGCCGCAAGCTGTCCCGCGCTCGCGAGCTGTTCCCCGATCCGGAGCGGTTCAGCCCTTCCTGGGCGGCCGTCTGGGACGAATTCGAACTCATCTTCGGCATCAAGAACGACGTGCTGGCCGCCATCCCGGTCGCGGAACGCGGCGGGGAATGGCAAATCCTGCTCGACAACCCGTATTCGCACCAGCAAGTCGTCTGCTATCCGGGCCTGCCGTTCCTCGAAGCGGCGTATTTGTACGGCTATTTTCAGCGGGAACTGAAGCCCAACGAATTGCTGCGCCTGCAGAAAGTGTCGGATCTTCTGTCCGTCAACGGAAGCAGGGCGGCGTCGCTGCTTCCGGAAACTTGACATTCCGAACCGTCCCGAAATCTGCGCGGAATCGCATCGGCATGACGATCAAGCGCATCCGCGCAACGAACAAGCGTCCCTCGACATCCGAAGGACGCTTGTTTGTTATTTAATGCCGTTAAGCTTCCGGAACCGTTGTACCGGATCCGAGCACGCCGTCCCGATAGTAGACGACTCTGCCCGGATCGTTGCGCAGCTTGACGTTGGCCAGCTTCGCCGCATGCTCCGGCAGCCGAAGCGCCTCCCAAGCGTCCAGCCTCCCCGCCTCGTCCTCCGAAGAGACTCCGGCCCGGGCCAGCGCTTCCGCGATCGCCGGAACGGCCGGCTCGTCGTCCCACGTTACGATTCCGTAATAACTCAGCTTGTATCCGTTCGTCTGCATGCAGGCCAGCAGCGTTCCCGTGGCCGCATGGCGTAGCGCGTACGGCATCGTCTCAGCTCCCGCCCGGTCAGAGATACGGATTTTCGTGCTTCGCCTTCAGCGCGTTCCAGCGCCGCTCGATCTCGGATTCGAACTCCCGCAGCGTCTCCGCGTATTCCGGCTTGTTCAGATGACGCGTCTTGCCCATCATTTTCAACCAGTCGCCGACGGGCACCCTTTTCCCCTTCTCCTCCGGGTTGTAGGTGATCGTCGTAATGCCGCGCTCGACCTCGTACAGCGGGAAGAAGCAGCTGTTGACCGCATTGTCGATAATGTCGGCCCCATCCTTGTCCTCGGACAGCCAGTTGAGCGGGCAGGTGATCAAAATTTTGCCATACACGAGACCGACGTTCTGCGCATACCATTGCGCCTTGGCCCCTTTGCGCACGAGATCCTGCGGGCTCGCCTCGCTGCCGGTGAAGACGTAAGGAATGTTTGTGGCAGCCATGATCTGCGCGGTGTCCTTGTGGTGGAACACTTTGCCGCCCTGGAATTTGCCGACGTTGGACGTCGACGTCCTGTGCCCCATCGGCGTCGAATACGATAGCTGGGCTCCCGTGTTCATGTAGCCTTCGTTGTCGTATTCGAGGATGATCATCTTGTGGTTGCGGAGCGCGGCGCCGATCGCGGGGCCCATGCCGATATCCATGCCGCCGTCTCCCGTAATCATGACGAACGTGAAGTCGTCCTTCAGCCCGTATTGGTCGAGCTCGCCCCGGCGCTTGCGCTCGTGGAACATCTCGACGACGCCGGACAGCGTGGCCGCGCCGTTCTGGAAAAGGTTATGAATGTACGTCGCCTTATGCGCCGAATACGGATACCCCGTCGTGACGACCATCGCGCAGCCGGTGTGGAACAAGGCGACGATGTCGCCTTCGATTCCTTTGAAGAACAGCTCCAGCCCCGAGAAAATGCCGCATCCCGGACATGCCCCGTGTCCCGGAGCGATCCGCTTCGGCTTCTTCGTCAGGGAACGCAGTGGCGGAATGCGCACGTTGACTTTGCCCGTCGCCTCGTCGGGCGTAACCGTGATGAGGCCCGTCTTCAAATCCTCGTACTTCATCGGCTCCAGCACGCGCTTCGGCGCTTTCGCCGGATCTCCCGGAGTCGCGCCGTGGTAGTCGAACGGCTTCTCCACGTACCCTTTGTTCATCGCGTCGATCGCCACCTCGAACAAGGCCAAGCCGTCCTCGGCGTAGAAATCTTTGCCACCGAGCCCGTAGATGCGGCTGATGACCAGCGTGGACGAATTACCGTACTGCTGAAGCGCGGCGCGCACCTCCATCACCATGTTGCCGCCATGGCCGCCATACGAGTCGGCGCGGTCGCCGACCGTAACCGCCTTGACTTGCTTGAGCGCCTCCGCGATCAGCTTCGCCGGGAACGGACGGATGATGTTCGGCGAGATCGCCCCCGCCTTGATTCCGCGTCCGCGCAGCTGGTCGACGACGTCCTTGATGATCTCCGCCGACGAGTTCAGCAGGAAGACGGCGACGTCCGCGTCCTCCATCCGGTACAGCTCGAGGATGGGATACTCCCGTCCGGTCAATTCCGCGTACTCTTTCTGAATGCGGTCGTACACCGCCTCGGCCCGATACATCGCCATGCTCTGCTGATAGCAGTTGTTGATGTAATCCGGCTCGTTCATATACGGCCCGACCGTAATCGGGTTGTCGCGGTCGAGCACGTGCTGGAAGCCTTCCGGAGGGTGCTCGCCGACGAACTTCTGCACGTCCTCGCGATGGGTGAACGTCATGACCCTGCGCTTCTGATGGCTGGTGAAATATCCGTCCGAAGCGACGATGACCGGCAGCCGGACCTCCGGATCTTCCGCCAGCTTCAGCGCGATGATATTCATATCGTACACGGCTTGCGGATCGCGGCACAGCACGATCGGCCAGCCCGTATTCAGCGCGAAATACAAGTCCGAATGGTCCCCGTGAATGTCGAGCGGCCCGGACACCGAGCGGCACACGAGGTTGAGCACCATCGGGAACCGCGTTCCCGACTGGACGGGCATCTGCTCCAGCATGTAGAGGTAACCGTTGGCGGAGGTCGCGTTAAACACTCGTCCGCCCGCCGCCGACGCCCCGTAGCACACCCCAGCCGAGCCGTGTTCGCCGTCCGCGGGAATCAGCACGATGTCGTGCTGCCCGTTAGCCTTCATTAGATCGAGAAACTGCGCGACTTCCGTCGAAGGAGAGATCGGAAAATAACCCATGATGTGATAGTTGATCTGGTGTGCGGCGTATGCGGCCATCTCGTTGCCTGATTCGTAGACGATTCGTTGCTCGACGGTGCCTTGCTTGACCGTTTCTTTGCGAATGTCGATCGACATGTTCAGACTCCACCTTTCCTATCGGGTTCTCGTTGAAAGATCACAAGGCGCTTTCTCTTTTACTTTTACATGGCCAAATGGAACTTGTGGGCGACGCGGTGCCCGTCCGCGTATCCGTCCTCCTCCAGCTCGGAAGAGAGCGCGTCCGTCGGGCAAGCCTGCACGCACTTCAGACAGCCCTTGCAGTATTGGTAATCGATGCCCTGCAGGAACATCTGCGGACGTCCCTTCTTGTCCGGGAGCTCATCCCAGACAAAGCAGAAATCGGGGCAGACGTTGTCGCAGGCCGCGCAATGAATGCACTTGTCGTCGGCGAAGTGCGGCATCTTGCCCGCGCGGGAAATGCTCAGATCCTTCAGGATGCTGTTGCCGGGGTTCGTGATCAGACCGCCGATCGGCTGCGTCTCGTAGCCGAGCACCGGCGTGTCCATGCGGACGAAGGACGGCATCTCGTCTCCTTCCGACAGTCCGAACGTCTGGAAGCTCATTTCGTCGTAGCCGCGCTGGAACGTGTTCAGCGCCGGCTGCACGGCGGCCGGGTACTTCTTCTCGAGCGATTTGCGAATGACGCCTTTCATGAATTCCGCGTCGAGGAATTCGCAGAGCCGGAACAGCCCTCCGAGCATCGCCATGTTGACGCGGTTGTTCTCCTCCATCGCGATGCCCGTGGCGTCCACGACCGCGATGATGCCGGCCTTGAGCTTAAGCTGGCTCTTGAGCTGCTCCGGCGATTTCTTGGAATTGACCAATACGATGCTGTCCTCGTGCATCCCCGAAATGACGTTGATCGTCTTCGACAGGTTCTCGTGGAACACCCCGATCACGTGCGGCCGCTCTACCGGCGACGTGTCCCGTATGCGCGTGTCGATGTCGCAGAACCGGATGTGGGCTTTGACCGCCGACCCTTTCTTCTCCGAACCGTAGGAGCTGAAGCTGACGCCGTTTAGCCCGACGCCCATGACCCCGGCCTCCGCCAGCATTTTTCCGGCCAGGTTGGCGCCCAGCCCGCCGATCGATTCCAGTCGAATTTCAAAAAAACCGAGCTCGTTAACCTTAGGCAGCGTCACCATGTTTTTCTGCAATCCCCTTTCGCGTGAAGTGAAGGAACATTCAGAAAATTTACAATATACAAACATTAATTATTTCGCCTTAAAAAGATGAATTCCTTCCTCCGATGTGGAAAAGCGCCAAAATATAGCCATCCTTATGCCGACAGATCTTTTTGCAGCCGCTGCAGCTCCCTCCAACCGATAAGGCGGACCCGTTCTTCGGCAAGTATTCTGCGGACATCCTCGTCGAGCCAGAAACGCCGTTCCATGTCCCTCTTGTCCGGATGTCCGTGGAACGCTCTCAGCTCCGGCGCGGCCGCGGCCGGGTGCGCGATCCACTCCGTCACGCCGGGCAGCAGGCCTCGCAGCAAGTCGATCCCCTCGCGCTTGACCGATTCGTAGGTATCCCCCTCGCTCAGCAGATACTCCGGACCGATCATGTAGTCGGGCAGCACGATTCCGCGGTCGTCCGCCTGGCGCACCCGCTTTTTGGCTCGCTCCT